>JAFGWO010000058.1 GCA_016937135.1 Pseudomonadota bacterium | reverse complement strand
TTATGGGTTGATGGCCAGGCCCTGAGCGACGCCGATCCCCGAACTCCGCCAGGTCCGGAAGGAAGCAACGGCAGGGGAAACCGGCGGGTGCTGCAGCAAGCCTGGCTATCGCCCGCCCTCTTATATAACCGCCGGGAGACGGGCTCTCCGGCGAACAGCGGGGGAATCTCCTTTAAGTGTCCTATCTCGTTCTCGCGCGAAAATACCGGCCATCCACCTTCGGGGAGGTTGTGGGACAAGAGCATGTGACCCGCACCCTGAAAAACGCCATCCGCTCGGGGCGCATCGGGCACGCATTCCTCTTTTCAGGCCTGCGCGGGGTGGGAAAAACCTCCGTCGCCCGCATCCTGGCCAAGACCCTTAACTGCCAGGACCCGTCCCATGTGGACGAGCCGTGCGGGGAGTGCGAATCCTGCCGGGAGATCGAGGCCGGCCGCAGCCTGGACGTGGTGGAGATGGACGCGGCTTCCCACACCGGCGTCGACGACATCCGGGAACTGCGCGAAGCGATCATGTACGCACCGGGGGAAAACCGCTACAAGGTGTACATCATCGACGAAGCCCACATGCTTTCTAAAAGCGCCTTCAACGCCCTCCTCAAAACCCTGGAAGAACCGCCGCCCCGGGTCGTTTTCATCCTGGCCACCACCGAACCGCACAAGATCCCCATCACCATCCATTCCCGCTGTCAGCGCTACGATTTCCGGAGGATACCCTCGCCGGCCATAGCCAAACACCTCGAATCCATATGCGGGAAGGAGGGGGTGACGATCTCGGGGGACGGGCTAAGGCGCATTGCCATCGCCGCGGAGGGCAGCCTGAGGGATTCCCAGAGCCTTCTTGACCAGGTCCTCTCCTATTCCGGGGACCACATAGCCGAGGGGGACGTCAACCTCGTCCTCGGCACCCTGGACATGGACCGCCTGATGGATATCGCCGCAGCCTGCGTCGAGCCCCAGCCCGGAAAGGTGCTGTCCCTTCTGGGGAAAATGATCGATGACGGGGCGGATCCCGCGCGGATCGCCCTGGACCTCATGGAGATATTTCGCTCCCTCATGGTGTTCCTCGAGGTCCCCGGGCCGGAGGAGATCCTCGATCTCCCGGAAGGGGAGATGAACCGGCTTCGGGAGGTGGCCGCGGAGGCCGACCCCGGGCTGCTGCGGATCCAGTTTGCCCTCCTGGCAAGGGGCGAAGAGAGGATGCGGCGTTCTCCGCAGCCCCGCTTCACCCTGGAGCTTGCCCTGGTCCATATGGCCCATGCGAAGGAGATCGCCGGTTCCGGGGATGCCCCCCCGCCGGCGGGACGCGGTCAGTCAAGACCCCCGGAAACCATACATCCGCCAAAAAAGGAGACCGCAAAAGAACCCTTCTCCGGCGATCTTTCGGAATCCCTCGGAGGGGATTTCTCGACACCCGCCTTTGCCGGGATCGAGACCCCCGAGGAGACGTGGGACCAACTGCTGGCTTTCGTCAACGGGAAAGCCCCAAGCGTCGGGAGCATGCTCGAGCAGCTCGTCCCCGTCAAGGTCTCCGCCGAGGAGGTTATTTTGGGGGGCCGAAAGGGGGAATTTTTCCTCGATGTCCTCCAGGAGAGGGACAAGTCGGCCGAACTCCGGACCCTTATGAAGGAATTCTTCAACAGGGTCGTGGAGGTCAAATTCAGAACCATGGAGCCGGAGGAAAGGGAAAGAAACCACAACGTCCGCGAGAAAAAACAGCAGATGGAGTCGGACCTGGCCAGAAAGATACGGAAGGAAACCCAGGAGCACCCCCTGGTTGTCAGCGCCCTAGGGATGTTCGACGGCCGGATCGAAACCGTCCGGGTTCTGGGGCAGCCCGCACCGGAGCCACCCTTAATCGAAAACAAGGAGGAGGAAGATACATGAAAGGCATGGGCGACATCATGAAAAAAGCCCAGAAAATGAAAGAGGAGTTAGACCGCGTCCAGAAGGAGCTTGCCTCCAGGGAGGTGGAAGCCTCCTCCGGCGGCGGGATGGTGAGCGTCACGGTCACGGGGGCGCGGGAAGTCACCTCCATCGCCATCGACCCTTCCGTCATCGATCCCGATGAACGCGAGATGCTCCAGGATCTTATCCTCGCCGCGGTCAACGAGGCCATGAGAAAGAGCACGGAGATGATGCAGGAAGAGACCTCCCGGATCATGGGCGGGCTTCCCATCCCCGACCTCTTCTGATGCTGTCCGGCACCCCTCCTTCCATAAAACGCCTCATCGAGGAGTTAAAAAGGCTTCCCGGGATCGGCGACAGGAACGCGGAAAGGCTGGCCTTCCATGTCCTCGGTGCCCCGGCAGAACGGGCAGAGGCCCTCGCCAGGGCCCTCGTCATGATGAAAAAGACGGTCAGGGATTGCCGGCGGTGCTACAACCTCACGGAAGAGGATCTCTGCGGCATCTGCCGGGACCCGAACCGCACGGAGGGAATTCTCTGCATCGTCCAGACAGCCAGGGATCTCCTGGCCATCGAAGGGACCGGCCAGTACAAGGGAAGATACCACGTCCTTAAAGGGGTCCTTTCCCCGATGAGAGGCATCGGGCCGGAGGACCTTACGGTCCAGGCCCTCCTTGCCAGGATCGGGGAAGAGGGGATCAAAGAGGTCATCCTGGCCACCAACCTCAATGTGGAGGGGGAAGCCACCGCCTCCTATCTCCTGGCGGCATTAAAGCCCCTCGGGGTGAAGGTGTCCAGGATCGCCAGGGGAATCCCCATCGGCGGGAGCCTGGAACACGCGGACGCCGTGACCCTCGGGCTTGCCATCGACGGCCGCAAGGAATTATAAGCCTCTGGAAAAAGGCCCCCTAAGCCGCATCCGCTATGGAGTTGTTTTCCAAAAGCGTATATGCTACTTAATCACGGTAATTATTTTCCACGGTTAAGAGAGGTTTTTCCCTTTGTTGCCAAATCTTGTCCTTTATGAACGGGAATTTAACCAGGTCACCGACGTGGTTAAGCACCTTGTCACCAATGCCAACGCCAAAGTTGTTTTCCTCGTAGACAAGAACGGGCAGCTCATCACCAGCTCGGGGCAGACCGACGGCATCGACACCACATCCCTGGCATCCCTGACGGCGGGAAACATCGCGGCTACGGGAGGCCTCGCAAAGCTTATCGGAGAAAAAGAATTCTCCATCCTTTTCCACGAGGGCGAGAAGGACAACATCCACATTTCCATCATCGGTCACAGGGTTATTCTGGTCGTCATCTTTGATGAGAGGAGCTCCCTTGGCCTCGTTCGTCTGCGTGTAAAAAAGACCGGTGAGGAACTGGAAAAGATCTTCGAAGTGATCGACAGCAAGTCCGGTAGCGACCAATCCGGCCTGGGTGTGGATTCCCCCTTCGCCGAGATAACGGACGACGATATCGAAAACCTTTTCAGCTGACGGGAAAGATCCGGGGAATGTCCTTTATCAATTACTCCTCCAGGGAGATCAACTGCAAGATCGTGTATTATGGTCCCGGGCTGTGCGGGAAGACGACCAATCTCCAGTACATCTACAAGAAAACCAACCCCCAGGCCCGCGGCAAGATGATCAGCCTCGCCACGGAGACGGACCGGACCCTCTTTTTCGATTTCCTCCCCCTTTCCCTTGGCGACATCAGGGGCTTCAAGACGAGGTTCCACCTCTACACCGTCCCCGGCCAGGTGTTTTACGACGCCTCCCGGAAACTCATCCTGAAGGGGGTGGACGGGGTCGTTTTCGTCGCCGACAGCCAGGTGGAGCGGATGGAAGCCAATATGGAGAGCTTTGAGAACCTCCATTACAACCTCAGGGAACAGGGCTACGACCTCGACAGCCTCCCGCTGGTCATCCAGCACAACAAGAGGGACCTCCCGAACGTGGTCTCCGTCGAGGAGATTAACAAGGCCATCAACCAGCGCAACGTCCCCAACTTCGAAGCGGTGGCGCCTGAGGGGGTCGGTGTGTTCGAAACCCTCAAAGCCATCGCCAAGATGGTCCTCATCGAGCTGAGGAAAGGGGCCGGGGCTTAAAAGACGCCTGTCCTCATTTAAAAACAAGCCTTTCTGCCGGATTCGACTCCGGTTTTTTTGTTTTTCAAGCCCCGCTTTCCCCCGAAAATGCTCCCTCAATGATCCCCGGGAAAAAGGTTTGCCCCTAATTTTGTGGTAAACTTTAAGTTCGACGTATATAGTAATGATTACAAATTACTCTTACCTGATTTTTTGAAAGGAGGTTGGCCTATGCCGGAAGAAATCAAGGCTGGCTGCGCCAGACCCACGGGAGGACCTGTGGGTGAAGCGCCGCAAAAGAAAAAGGATGACAAACCAGCACCTGAAAAGGAGATGAAGCCTATGATCATGGTTGGGAGAAAGGCTCCGGACTTTACGGCACCGGGGTACCACAAAGGAAAATTCGTCAACGTCAAACTGTCGGACTATCTGGGCAAATGGGTCCTTCTGTGCTTCTACCCCGGAGATTTCACCTTCGTCTGAGCGACCGAGATCTCGGCAGTTGCCGAGAAATTCCCCGAGTTCCAGAAGCTGGGCGTGGAAATCCTTTCCATGAGCATCGACAGCATTTTCGTCCACAAGATGTGGAATGACAACGAGCTTTCCAAAATGGTCAAGGGAGGGGTCCCCTTCCCCATGCTCTCCGACACCGGAGGCAAGGTAGGGACCATCTACGGAATCTACGATGAGGACGCCGGCGTGGAAACCAGGGGCAGGTTCATCATCGACCCAGACGGGGTTGTCCAGGGATATGAGGTTCTGACCCCGCCGGTGGGCCGCAACGTCAACGAGAGCTTCCGCCAGGTTCAGGCCTTCCAGGTCGTCCGGGAGAGCAAGGGCTCCGAGGCAACCCCTTCAGGATGGAAACCCGGGAAGATGACGTTAAAGCCGGGCCCCGATCTGGTCGGGAAGGTCTGGGAGGTCTGGAAGACCAAAATGGCTTTCGACGACTGAAAACAGGAAAAAGTTACAAGGGAAAAAGAGGATCAACGGAAAAAGCGGGCTCACGCCCGCTTTTTTCCGTTTTCTGGAATGTGGAATCTGGAATCCGGGATTTTATCCT
>JAFGWO010000057.1 GCA_016937135.1 Pseudomonadota bacterium | reverse complement strand
CGCGATCTCCTTTTCGAAGGCTTCCCTGGCGAAATTGTCGGCCTGGCCCCCGCCCCGGGCCACTCCCTCTAAAAAGGCAAGGGCCGCATCGAGCCAGGAAGCGTCGCAGGGCCCCGCCTCCGCGGGCGTGCATGAGAGGAGCTTTTCGACAAGTTTTCCTAACCTTTTCAGGGCCTCCATCTGTCGGGCCGCATTCGCCACGTCGGACTCCCCGGCCTCCCCCGTTTCCAGACCGGCCCGGAACCTTGCCGCCCGCCGGGCCGCGGCCCGCTCTTCCCGGCCGATGACCTCCAGGTAACGGTCCCTCCCGGAGCCCGCCGGAAGGGCGCGAAGGGTACGGGAAAGCTCCCGGCACCCGATCCCCCCCTCACCGCCATCGGCGTCTAAAAGACCGTCTTCCAGCAGCCTCACCAGATGGGGCTGGCTGTATTCATCCCGCACCCACTGGATCCAGCCGGAAAGGGCCCTGCCCGGGCGGGAATAGCGGGTGGGGATGCCGTCGGCGAAGGTGACGGGGGCGTCGCCGCAGGGGTTTTGAGGGTCGGCAAAGAGGCGGAGGGTCTCCTCGTAGATCATGGGAATGTAGGTCCCGGCGTCGGTGACGAGGATCTCGGCCCGGTCGAAGGGGACCCCCCTTTCCCGCATTGTCCGCAGGGCCGCCCGCACCTCGTTGATCTCCCCCACGCAGGGAAGGATGACGGCGGTTTCATCCTTTGCCGGGTCATTGCCCTGAGGGGATTGGCCGGGGGAGGCGATATGGCCGAGGAGGGAGATGTTCCCGTCCACGGGGCCTTCTGCAGGGACGTCCTGCCCGATCTTTTCCACCGCGGCAGGGGACATGCTTTCGATCAGGCGCTCCTCCAGGGGAAAGGCCGGGAGGCCGTCGGGAAGAAGGATGACCCCCCCTCCGGGGATCTCCCCCCCGCCAGACAAAAGCTCCTCGATGGCCGCGGAAAAAACCCCCGCCCGGTCCGTCAGCGAGAGCCGGTCTAACTCCGCGAGGTAAAGCCCGAACAGTTTTTCCATCTCCCTCTTTTTGGCAGGGACCTCCAGACCGGCCCTCCGAAGGTCCTCGATCCCGGCCCCGGACATCCTCAGATCCTCGATGGTGTCCGCGAGGAGCCGAACGAGGCCCGGGCTCTTCTGGCGGCCCCCATCAAGGAGCCGGGTCAGATACCTTTCCTTTCCCGGGACAAGGTCAGGGGCCAGGATGCTGTCTATCAGGATCCGCGCCCCGAGGGAGGACAGGACGCGCTTTGAGGGACTCATCCGGGCTCCGGCTATCCGGAGGGCCAGGCCGGTCAGGGTCGTCACCCTGAGGTTCACCACGGGCTGACCGCAGCGGGAGACCTGCTCGGCCCACTGGTTGCCAACCCTCCGGTTGGGGGCGAGGAGCCACTTCTCGTCCAGGAGGCGTTCACGGCAGACCCGGGCGAGATTGTGGATAAAGGCGCTGGGGGTAATGTCCGGCATGGAATCCATAATCGATAATCGGGCGGCGTATTACAAGGGAGTTTATTAAAAAAAGGTCCCAGGTCCAATGTCCCGGGTCCAACAGTTAAAGGGACGTCAAACGTCGAACGTCCAACGTAAAAGGGGAAAAGCGACGCCAAGCATCAAACGTCCAACGAGTAAAGGACCGTCCCACCTTTCATATCCCGGATCCCGGGTCCAACGTCCAAGGTCCCAGGTCAAGCGTCCAACGCCCAACGTCAAAGGGGAGTCATTGCGAGGCTGCGATCAAGCCGAAGCAATCTCATGGGCGAAGCGAAGATGCGGCACGATTTTTACAGGGATGAAAGGGATAAAGGGGATGGGAGGAACCAGTTTCCTCTTCCAGGAAACTTGATAGGGTCGCAAAAATCCGATCCGGGATTTTGCGCAACGGAAAGGGAAAAGCGTCATTTTCCCTTTCCTTACGGATCAAGGACTCACAACACAGGTCCTTGATCCGGGCGCCCCGCGCGGGGCGCGTTGATGACTTTTTGGGAAGTCATCAAACTTTGACACCGGCACTCCCACAAAATCGACAAATCCGCTTGACTCAAATGGCAATTTTATCTACCATGCATGCAGTTTTATTAAATTACCGTTTAACCTGGTTAGCTTGGCTGTGTTTTCACGAAAGGGAGGTAGCTATGTCGAAGTTCTGGAGAAATTCCACCCTCATCCTGAGCGCTGTTTTTCTGATGTTTTCCCTCATTGCGTGCGGGGGGGGCAGCAGCAGTAGTGATGATGTCGCTTATGACGGGAGTACCGATCCCGCGGTCGCCGATTCGAGGACGGCGGCCACCCTTGCCGAATATGCCATGGGCGTGGTTGAGGCCGGGTTCCCCCTGGCCCAGCCCTTCGTGGAGCCGCCCCCCATGATGCCGGGATCCCTGTCGGCCCAGCCCCTCCTGGCCTGGGCCGCAACAACCACCGTAACTATTCCCGCTCCGGATGAGGCCATTATCGCCGGAAGCGATTACAGCCTGGACGGCACCGGAACGGCCGACATGAACGGCACCCTGACCCTCTATCTGGGTGCGGAATCGGCAGAGGCTGAAACCTGGGAGATTATTGGTGGAGAACTCGATGGGGATATCGTTTTCGACGATTTCAGCACCGATGGCGGACCCGCCGTATCCGGAAAAGTGACGGTCCCCTACAGTTTCTTCTACTTTGCCGGCAGCGGACAATTCAACATCACTGACATGGAATTTACTGGGGACCCGGGAATGCCCGACTGGAGGAACGTTGAGATGACCTTCACCAGGATCACGGTCTCGGATGACGGAGATTCGTGGTATCTCGGCGAAGGGGACTGGGAACTGGAAATCGTACCCGGGATGAGCGCGGACCTTGACATCTACTCCCTGGCAGTGGAGGGCGAGGGAAGCACCTACAAGCT
>JAFGWO010000056.1 GCA_016937135.1 Pseudomonadota bacterium | reverse complement strand
GTTGGGCCCGGTGATGACCAGGATCGGCTTTTCGCCCCCCACCCCGATATCAATGGGGACGCACTCCGTGCCCCGGTCAAGTTCCAGAAGGGGGTGCTTCGCCTCTCTCAGGTCCGTCTGTCCGGGATCAAAAACGGGGAAAATGCCTCCCAGGCGCCGCCCGAACCTTGCCTTCGCCAGGACCAGATCCAGTCCCGCCAATGCCTCGAGATTGGCCGCCAGGACTTCCCGATGGTCCCTGACCTCGTCGCTCAGCGACACCAGGACCTTGCGGACCTCCTCTTCAACAAGGTTCTCGCTCTCGGCCAGCTCGTTGTTTAATCCCACCGCGAAGAGAGGTTCGACGAAAAGGGTCTGGCCGCTCTGGCTGCTGTCCTGAACGACCCCCTCGAATTCGCGGTGATACTCCCCCTTGGCCGGGACGACATATCGCCCGTTCCTGCTCGTGACGAAGGGTTCCTGGATCACCCTGGAAACGGACGGGCCCCGGATAAAACGCTCCAACCTCTCGACAACGGTTCCCCTGATCTGTCGATACCGTTTCCGCGCGGCCCGCAGCCCCGGGCTGGCTGAGTCAAGGATCTCTCCCGAATCCGAGATGGAAACTTTCACCTTCTTTTCCCATGTCTCGAGCTGGGTCATAGATGCGGCAAGGGCCGCAAGCCGGGAAAGGCCAAGGTCCGGATCCCGAATGGCTGCCCTTGAAAGCCGGACCGCGGACTGGTTGGCGTAAAGGGCGAGGATCTCCCCTGGATCGAGGACAGCCCCTTCCATGCGGAGTTTTTTCAGGACCGGGGAAATATCCGTGACCTGGCCCAGATCGGGAGGGGCGTGTTCGAGGAGTTCATGGGCCTCAGCTGTCAGGGCGCATTCCTCCCGGACATCTGCCTCCTCCTGCCGGGGACGCAGGGAAGACACCCGTTCCTTTCCGGGCTCTGACCGGGCGTGAGAGGCCAGCCTCGAAAGCACTTCACTATATTCCAGGACTTTCAGGGTATGCGCGTTCATGCACCTACCGGGGGGCTGGCTACCCATGGAAAGGGGAAAAACCCGGACTTCGGACGCGGGCAGGGTTGCAGCGCTATCTGGAGAGGAGTTCCCGAACGATCTCGTTGACGGTCCTGCCGTCGGCACGCCCCCTGATGCGGGGCATGAGTTCCTTCATAACCTTGCCGATATCCCCCGGGGAGCCGGCCCCCGCTGCGAGGATGGCTTCCTCGGCCATTCGACGGATCTCTTCGTCCGGAAGCTGTTCGGGCAGATATTCAGAAAGGATGGCAAGTTCCGCCTCTTCCTTTTCCACAAGATCCTGGCGGTCCCCATCCCTGAAGGCCTGGATGCTCTCCCGCCGCCTCTTGACTGAGGACGTTATCTCGGAGAGAACCTCCTCTTCACTCAACGGTTCTCTCTTGTCGATCTCCCGGTTACCGATTCCGGCCAGAAGGAAGCGAAGGACGGAAACCCTTTTTCCGTCCTTCGCCTTGAGTGCTCCCTTGAGATCCTCCCGTATGCGGCCGATGAGATCCACTTTATCTGACGTGGCCTCTTCTGGACATCTTGGCCATTTTCTTCCGGGCGGCGATCATCTTCCGCTTCCGCTGGATGCTTGGTTTTTCGTAATATTCCCGCTTCCTTACTTCGGAGAGAATTCCTGACTTCTCACACTGTTTCTTGAAACGGCGAAGGGCACCCTCGAAGCTCTCGTTTTCCCTGACCCTTACACCAGGCATTCACAACCCTCCTTCCCGATTTGGGATCTCTGCTTAATCACGGTGAAATCGACATTTTAACTTTCGGATTAAATAATTCAAGCCTTTTTATGGCATCCTGCGTTTTTTCAGGCCGATCCCCATCCCAGGAGACGGTCTCACCCCAGCGTCCGCAACCTCCGGCCGCCCAGGAGATGGAAGTGGATATGAAAAACCTCCTGCCCCCCGTCCGCGTTGCAGTTGGTCAGGACACGGTATCCCCTCGAAGCGATCCCCTTTTCCCTGGCTATGCGGGCTGCGGCCAGCAGGATCCTCCCCAGGAGGGGGCCGTTGTTCTCCCCGGCCTCGTCCAGGGAAGCGAAATGCCTCCGGGGTATGAGGAGGATGTGGACAGGGGCGACGGGGTGGATGTCCTCGAAGGCCAGGATCTCGTCATCCTCATAGACAACGGTGGCGGGGATTTCTCCCGCGGCGATCTTGCAGAAAATGCAATCAGGCATTTGGGTCCTCCTCTCCAGATCCATTTTCTTGTGTCAGGCCGGCCCTCGCGGATCCGTTGTTCGGGAAAGGGAAACGATCCTGTTTTTTGCGCGATTTCTTTTCCTCGAACCCGCCGACGCCGAACCTCGCCTGAAGCTCTTCCCGCACATGAGCCGGGGTGACGCCGGACGCCGCGAGGAGGACAAGGGCGTGATAAAGGAGATCCGCCGCCTCTCCGATCAGCTTTTCCGGATTCTTTTGCGCGGAGGCCTCCACGAACTCTCCCGCTTCCTCGAGGACCTTGTCCCCCATGGCCTTTCCCCCGGAGGAGAAAAGGAAACTGGTGTAGGACCCATCGGAAGGCTCCTTTTTCCTCTGAAGGATGACATCAAAGAGTTTTTCCACGATCCCGGAAGAAGCCCCGCCGTAAACTTTCCCGGCATCGAAAACCGGCGTCGCCGTGGCTTCCCCCTCAAGGGAGGTGAAAAAACAGGACCGGTGCCCGGTGTGGCAGGCCGCTACAACCTGCTCGGCCTTCACGAGGAGACAGTCCGCGTCGCAATCGTAAAGAATCTCCCGGACCTTCTGGATGTGGCCCGAGGTCTCACCCTTCTGCCAGAGCTTCTTTCGGGAACGGGAATAAAAATGGGTCAGGCCGGTCCGGACGGTCATCCGCAGGGCCTCGGCGTTCATCCACGCCATCATGAGGACCTGCCCGTTCTCCGCATCCTGCACGATGGCGGGAATGAGGCCGGCGGAATCGAATTTAAATTTTGAAAAATCAATATCTTTCATTGTTCAAATATCCATATCTGGTTTCCGGGAATGAGCCAGGGTTACCCTAATGGTCTGAATAATTGTTCTGATTGTATTTATGGCTGTGGCTACAGAAAAATCATGTTATCCGCCGGCTCTTCCTTCCTCAAAGACCACAGCTAAACGGACCTTCTCCCTTCCATATCATTCTACAGCCTTACCGGCACCCCCCTGTCCCTCAGGTATTCCTTCGCTTGCCTCACCGTGTATTCCCGGAAGTGGAATATGGAAGCCGCCAGCACAGCGCTCGCCCCGCCGTCTACCAGGCCCTCGTAGAGATGCGCAAGGCTCCCGACCCCGCCCGAGGCGATGACCGGGACGCTGACCTTTTCGGAGATTGCCTTCGTCAACTCGATATCATAGCCGTCCCGGGTCCCATCCCTGTCCATGCTGGTTAAAAGGATCTCCCCGGCGCCGTATTCCTCCATTTTAAGGGACCATTCGACAGCGTCGATCCCCGTGGGCGTCCGGCCCCCGTTGACGTAGATCTCCCATCGGGAATCCCCGGGAGACCCGGTCCTTCTGGCATCGATGGCCACGACCATGCACTGGGATCCGAACCGCAGGCTGGCTTCCCTTACGAATTCGGGCCTGTCCACCGCCGCCGTGTTGAGACTCACCTTGTCCGCACCCGCCTTGAGAAGATCCCGAATGTTGTCCAGGGTCCTTATCCCTCCCCCGACGGTAAGGGGGATGAAAACCGTTTCGGCCGTCTTCCTGACCACATCGAGGAGGATCTCCCTGCGATCGGATGAGGCCGTGATATCGAGAAAAGCCACCTCGTC
>JAFGWO010000055.1 GCA_016937135.1 Pseudomonadota bacterium | reverse complement strand
AGCGGCAGCGAATCGGAATCGCCCGGGCCCTGAGCGTTGAGCCATCCCTCATTATCTGTGATGAGCCTGTTTCGGCCCTGGATGTTTCCATCCAGGCCCAGGTCATCAATCTTCTGCAGGATCTTCAGCAGGAGTTCAGCCTGACCTACCTTTTCATTTCCCACGACCTTTCCGTCGTGGAACACATCTCCGACCGGGTGGCAGTGATGTATCTGGGTAAGGTGGTTGAAGTGGCCATGAAAACAGCCATCTACCGGAATCCTGTCCACCCTTACACCCAGGCCCTTCTCGCCGCCGCGCCCCTTCCGGATCCCCTCCGGGAGACCGTGCGCGCAGTCCTGAAGGGAGACGTGCCGAGCCCCATAGACCCGCCCTCCGGCTGCCGGTTCCACACCCGATGCCCCTATGCGGAAACCATCTGCCAGGAATGCGAACCCGAACTCCGGGAGATGACGCCGGGGCATGCCGCAGCCTGCCATTTTGCAGGGGAGAGGCCCAGCCTTTACAAGGCCGCGGGATTTTGAAGGATTTTTACCTTTTTCTTTCTTGGGGAGATTATTTAAGTTAGCTTTATGGCATGTATTGGGTGATCGGCCTGCCCTGCCTGGATTCAGGTTCAGAAGGATGACAGGACGAATCAGGGAAAATCGGCATCCAGGGTTTTCCTTTGGACTTTGGGCCTTGGGCCTTGGACTTTTTCTTGCGAGGTGATCATGGACTACGAGGCATTCGTTAAGGATCAGGTGGCAAGTCTGAAACACACGGTGGGCGATGGAGTCGCCATCAATGCCCTGAGCGGGGGGGTGGACAGTTCGGTGGTGACGGCATTGGGCCACCGGGCGCTGGGGGATCGTCTGAAAACCGTTTTTGTCGACAGCGGCCTCATGCGGGAAGGGGAACCGGAGGCAGTACGAGAGGTCTTTGCCGACCTCGGGATCCCGGTAACGATCGTGGATGCCCGTGCTGATTTTTTGAGCGCCCTTAAAGGCCTGACCGACCCGGAGGATAAAAGGAACGCGATTACGAAGACATTCTACTCCACTGTCTTCGGGAAGCTTGTGAAAGAGACAGGGGCGAAATTCCTCCTCCATGGGACCATACTGACCGATATCGAGGAAACCGTTGCGGGGATCAAGCGGCAGCATAACATCCTCTCCCAGGTCGGCATCGACCCGGAGGAGATGTACGGTTATCAGGTTTTAGAGCCCCTCGTGACCCTCCGCAAGGACGGCGTCCGCGAGGTGGCCGCGGTCCTGGACCTCCCACTGGAGATAACCCACAGGATCCCCTTCCCCGGCCCCGCCCTGGCCGCCCGCATCGTCGGAGAAGTCACGGGAGAACGCCTGTCGACGGTCCGCGCTGCCACGGCGGTCGTGGAGGATGAGCTTTCCGGGAGCGGCGCCTTCCAGTATCTGGCCGTTCTCCTGGAAGACAAGGCTACAGGGATGCGCGAAGGAAAAAGGGAATTCGGGCAGATCATCGTTGTGCGAAGCGTCGAGAGCGTGGATGCGCGGGAGGCCGCCGTGACCCGGGTCCCCTGGGAGGTTTTAGAGCGCATCTGCCGGAGGGTCACTGGGATCCCGGGAGTAAACCGGTGTCTCTACGACCTGACCCCGAAGCCCCCCGCGACGATCGAATATGTGTGATAGAAAAGAAGGAAGAAGGATGAAGGAGGAAGGGGGAAGGGGGAAAGAGCCGACAGGGAGACGCGGCGACGCGGCGACGCGGAGAAAAGTGATTGGTGACTGGTGACTGGTAAACTTCCTTGGACTTTAGACGTTAGACGTTGGACGTTTCTTTACAATGGGACGTGGGACGTTGATTGGTCCCACCAGGCATAAATCCGGTTGACCCGGAAAAAATCGTTCAAGGGAAGGGAGGGAAAAACTTGTACTGCCCATCCTGCAAGGCCGAATATAAATCCGGGATCGCCGATTGTCCCGACTGCGGGGTGCCCCTCGTCAAGGAACTCCCGCCAGAGAGCCCCCTGACGCCCGAGGAGGAGGAGGCCGCCAGCCTGGTCAATGTATTTTCCACCTATAACCAGGGGGACCTCCTGCTGATCAAGGCCTTCCTGGACGCGGAAGGGATCCCCTATCACCTGCAGGGGGAGCTCTACTCCGGAAGCGGGGTTTTCATAACTCCTGTGGTTCTGTATGTGCCCAGAGGGGAAGCGGGGAAGGTGAGGGAGATGCTGGTGGATCACGGGATAGAATAAGAAGGGAGGAGGAATCATCGTAAAGGGGTAGAGGCGTAAGGGCGTAGGGGCGGGAAGAAGAAAGTAGACATCAACAGGGAGCAGGATCCAGTCGTCAGTTAGTCAAGTCGGCAGTTCGTTTTCTCCTTTTTACTTTTTACTGGAATCCCTTGGTTGGACGCTGGACCCTGCGTCGTCAAAGCTTCCACTTTCGTATCAAGCTACGGCTGGACAAGACGGCGGGCAAGCGGGGAGACGCGGGAAGGGGGAGATGAGAAACCCGGGAAGGAAGAAGGAGGAAGGGGGAATGGAGCAAAGCCACGGCGATGCGGTGGCCCTCCTCCGGCAGAGCTGGGGATGGTCACCATGAGGACGCGAATGGACGAAAAAAGGCACGACCGGACGATGGAACGACTAATCGGTTTGGCGGGACCTTCCGGCTCCTTCGTTAAGTCGTAAGGTCGTCCCGTCGATTCTTCAGGAGGCTTTATGGATTTTTACAAACTCATCCGCGAAAGGGAGAGCATCCGGGATTTCGATCCGGCCAGGCCGGTGGCAAGGGAAGTCCTGGACAGGATCCTCGAGGCCGGGAGGCTCGCCCCTTCAGCCACCAATGCCCAGCCCTGGCGTTTTCTGGTCATCTCCTCCCCGGAGATGCTGGCCAGGGTCCGTCCCTGCTACCGGGGAAAGTGGTTTTCGGAGGCGCCCCATATCCTTGTGGCGGTCGGGAATCGCGACGAGGCCTGGGTCCGCAAATACGACGGATACAACTCCATCGAAACCGACCTGACCATCGCCATGGACCATATGATCCTCGCGGCCGAATACGAGGGGGTGGGTACCTGCTGGATCGAGGCCTATGACCCCAAATGCTTGAGGGAGGCTCTCAACCTCAGGGAGAACGAGGTGGTGTTTTCCATCACGCCGCTGGGCTACCCCAGGGAGGGGTTCGAAAAGAAGGGGATAAAGACGAGGAAAGCCCTGGCGGAGATCGTGGAATTTCTCTGATGCCTCCGTCCATCATCAATCCCGGGCCCTCGGCCTCGTCCCTGTCCCTAAGGGTTTCGGGCGGAAGGGACTAAAGGGGAAGCCAGTGAAAAGCCTGATCGAGCTCTGGAACAGTTACCCGAAAATCCAGCAGTTGGTCTGGGTAGCGGCCGCCGCTCTTTTGGTGATGGTCCTGGTAAGGGCGGCCAACCATTTCTTCTCGGCGCGGGTCAAGGATCCCATCGCCCGCTACCGCATGCGGAAATTCATCTCCTTTGTGGGCTATGCGGCGGTGATCGTCTATGCCGCCGTAATTTTGAGCAGCCGGATGGGGGAGTTCGCGGTGGCGTTTGGTCTCATCGGAGCTGGCGTCGCGCTGGCCCTGCAGGAAGCCATCATCAGCGTGGCAGGATGGGCCTCGGTCAGCACCGGGTTCGTTTTCAGGACGGGCGACCGGGTGAAGATCGGGAATGTCCTGGGGGACGTAATTGACACAGGTTTTCTCCGCACGACCCTCATGGAACTGGGAGAATGGGTCAATGGCGACCAGTACAACGGGCGGATGGTCAGGGTTCCCAACAGCCTGATCTTCAAGGGGCCGGT
>JAFGWO010000054.1 GCA_016937135.1 Pseudomonadota bacterium | reverse complement strand
TGTTCACGGGAATCGTTGAGGAAACAGGCCGGATCCTTAAACTGGAGCGGCAGGCAGGGGGCGCGGGCCTTGAAATCGAGGGGCGGAAAGTGCTCGAAGGGTCCAGCCCGGGCCAGAGCATCTGCGTTAATGGTGTGTGCCTCACCATTGAAAGGATATCCGGGTCAAATTTCAGGTCCTTTCTTTCGGCCGAGACCCTCGAAAGAACGACATTTTCCCGAATGGGGTCGGGGGATCCCGTAAACCTGGAAAGGGCGCTTGCCCTTGGAGGGCGTCTCGGGGGGCACCTCGTATCCGGGCATGTGGAGGGGACGGGGAGGATCGAAAACATCCGGGCAGACGGTGAAGCGACGATCTTCACCATAGGGGTGGCGCCGGATTTTTTCCCCTACCTGGTGCCCAAGGGATCCGTGGCCGTGGACGGCGTCAGCCTGACCATCGTGGATCCCGGCCCCTCTTTTTTCAGGGTGGTTCTGATCCCTGAAACTGTTGAAAAAACAACGTTTCCATTGAAAAGGCCCGGCGATTTTGTTAATTTGGAACCTGATTTGATCCTTAAATACGTTATTTCAGCGGTGGGCAATCTGGCCGGATCGCACCGGCCCGGGGAAATCACCTTCGAGAGCCTCAGACGTTCGGGATTCATTACGGAACAGGAAAGAAGTTAATGCCTATTTCAACCATTGAGGAAGCCCTTTCCGATCTGCGGGCGGGCAGGATGGTGATCCTTGTTGATGACGAGGATCGGGAAAATGAGGGTGATCTGGTTGTCGCTGCCGAGAAAGTCACCCCGGAAATCATCAATTTCATGGCCATGCATGGCCGCGGGCTCGTCTGCCTTACCTTGACGGAAGATCGGTGCCGCGAGCTCCAACTTCCCCAGATGGTCTCGGCCAACACGGCAAAATTCGGGACCGCTTTCACCGTTTCCATTGAAGCCAGATCAGGGGTGACAACCGGCATTTCCGCCGCCGACAGGGCCCACACGATCCGGACTGTCATGGATGACGATTGCCGACCCCAGGACCTGGACCGTCCCGGCCACGTATTTCCCATTCAGGCCCGCAAGGGAGGGGTCCTCGTCCGCACAGGCCAGACGGAAGGGAGCGTGGACCTTGCGAGGCTGGCAGGACTGAAACCCGCAGGGGTCATCTGCGAGATCATGAATCCCGATGGAAGCATGGCCCGGATGCCCGAATTGAGGGTCCTTGCCCGACGTCTGGACCTTAAGATCGTCACTATCGCCGATCTGGTCCAGTATATCCTCCGGCACGAAAGGCTGGTCACCAAGGTAGCCCAGACATGCCTGCCGACGCGGTTCGGGGAGTTCGTTGTCAGGGCCTACCGGAGCGTCGTTGACGGTCAGGAACATGTGGCCCTCATAAAGGGCAAGGTTGACACAGGGGAGCCTATCCTTGTCCGGGTCCATTCCGAATGCCTCACGGGGGATGTCTTTCATTCCCTCAGGTGCGATTGCGGAGAACAGCTGGAAAGCGCCCTTGAGATTATCGAAAAGGAAGGCCAAGGGGTTTTCCTTTACATGAGCCAGGAGGGCCGTGGGATCGGGCTGGGCAACAAGCTGAGGGCCTACGAACTCCAGGAACAGGGCAGGGATACGGTGGAAGCCAATCTGGAACTGGGCTTTCCGCCGGACCTCAGGGATTACGGTATCGGGGCCCAGATCCTGATGGACCTGGGGATAAGGCAGATGAGACTTCTGACCAATAATCCCAGGAAGATTGTGGGACTTGAGGGCTACGGGATCAAGGTCGTGGAGAGGATCCCGGTCGAAGTGAAGGCCCAGGAGAAAAATATCAATTATCTCAAGACCAAGAAGGAAAAACTCGGGCATCTTCTGGGTGGATTCTAGGCCCGAAAGGAGCGACCATGTCAGGTTACAGGACCATTGAAGGCAAGCTGGACGCCAAGGGCATCAAAACGGCCATCGTGGCCTCACGTTTCAACGATTTCATCACCTCGAAGCTCGTGGAGGGCGCCCTCGACTGTCTGGCCAGACACGGTGCCTCCCTTTCCGACATTACCCTTATCAGGGTACCAGGGTCTTTTGAGATCCCCCTGACGGCCCAGAAAGCCGCCGCAACGGGGAATTACGATGCCGTCATCTGCCTCGGGGCACTCATCCGGGGACAGACGCCCCACTTCGATTTTATCGCGTCTGAGGCAACCAAGGGGATCGCCCAGGCCTCCTTGCAGACGGGGGTTCCGATCACCTTTGGCATCATCACGGCCGATACCCTGGATCAGGCGGTAGACAGGGCGGGGGCGAAAGCGGGCAACAAAGGGTTCGAAGCGGCGCTGGGGGCCATCGAAATGGCGGACCTGATGAAGAAGATGTGACGGGCGGCTGATGGGTGCCCGTCGAAAGGGCCGGGAAGCGGCTCTGAAGATCCTTTACAGCCTGGATATGAATCGGGAATCGGGCTCGGAGTCCTGTGAGGAAATTCTGGATTGGGGAAAGCTGTCCGAGGATTCCAGGGTGTTCGTGAAGGACCTCGTGGGTGAGACGGTACACAGGCTTGAGATGATCGATGAGCTGATCAGTCGGGCAAGCCTCAAATGGGAGATCCAGAGGATGGCCGCGGTGGATCGGAACGTCCTGAGGCTTGCGGTTTCGGAACTGACGGCCGGGAAAGGGACCCCCGTTCGGGTCGTCATCGATGAGGCCATTGAAATAGCGAAAAAATACGGGGGTGAGGAGTCGGGCACCTTTGTCAACGGCATTCTCGACAGAATCCGCAACGATCTGGAAATGGAATCCTGATGAGGGTCCTTGTTCGGGGAGGCAACTGCCTGGACTTTGCCGGCGATATTTTGCTTCTCTATCATTACAGCGATGTCAGGCCTCTTGAGGGCGCTCTCGGACTTCTGGACTGGAGATGCAACGCGGTCCTGAGCCGGCTTGTAAAAAAGAAAACGGATCTTTTTGAATACGGAAGGATGAGCATCCTCGCGCCTCAGGGCAAAATCCCCTCTTCCAAAGTCCTTGTCACCGGTCTGGGGCCCAGGGGTTCTCTCGATGCCGATTTGCGCAGGGAGATCCTCATGATATCCCTTCTGGGCGCCCGGAAGGTCGGAGGGTCGAAGATCGCCCTGGATACAGATATCCTGGAAAGGGATCTCGGGGAAAATATCCCGGAGGATCTCACGGGGATTATTGAGGGATCCGATTATGGGCCCGATTTCACCATAGCCCTTTTCCGTCATTCGAGGAGTTGGGCCGGTGAAGGGCGGGGTTGTGCCGGAAGGCCCGGAGAAGCATGAAGGCCGCCCTTGTCTCGGATGTCCACTCCAACCTTGAGGCTCTCCTGGCAGTTGAAAAATCCTTTGGAGACCTGGGGGTTGAAAAGGTGTGCTTCGTTGGGGACGCGGTGGGTTACGGACCGGATCCCGACGCGTGCACAGAATGGATAAGGCAAAACGCCGGCATGTCGGTAATGGGAAATCATGATTTCTCCGCCGCCGGACTTGCGGATGTCGGCAGCTTCAACCCCAACGCGAGGGCCGCAATTCTGTGGACCATGCGGCACATGAAAGAGGTGTCCGTAGAGTATCTCCGCGCCTTGCCCATGAGGCAAATTCAGGACGGCATGACCCTAGTCCATGCTAACCCCATGGATCCCGGAGGCTGGAACTATATTTTTTCCCTGTGGGACGCGGAGATGAATTTTCCTTTCTTTGAAGGTCCTTTCTGTTTTGTGGGACATTCCCATCAGCCGGCTGCGGTTGGAATGGACCCCAAGGGGGCCGTGAGCGTTCAGCCCTTGACAACCTTTCCCATCCAGGAGGGATTCCGGTATCTTGTCAATGTTGGGAGCGTGGGGCAGCCGCGGGATGGGAACCCCGCGTCCTGTTTCGGGTTCCTGGACACGGACAGAGGCCAGTTCTCCTTTATCCGTCTCCCGTATGATTACAGAAAGACCCAGAAGAAGATGGAAGAGGCTGGACTGCCAAGGCCTCTCATCGAGCGGTTGGCGGAGGGAAGGTGAACCAGAATCAGGGAAACAGCAATACGGCAGCCCAGGGGGCGGTCCTCGATCCGACCATGAGTCTGGTGGGACGCCTGGAAGATCTTTCCCTTGGGGAAATCCTTCAGATTGTAAGCCTTTCCAACAGATCAGGGCTTTTAAGGATCGAGTCCCCGGGGGACAGGGCCAGCATCTACATACGGGGGGGCAAGGTTGTCTATGCCTCGAGGTCTGATGAAAAAGAGGGTTTGTTCAGCCATCTGATGCATCACGGGCTGGTGGAAAAGAGCCGTCTCGAATCCCTTCGGGGCGAAATGGACGGTCTGACTTCCGCTGACAAGGTTCGGGACTTTCTGCAGGAGAGGATGGGGATTACCTCTGAGGTTTTTCTCAGGGTTCTAAAGACCCGTGTAGAGGAACTTGTCTACTCCCTTTTCCACTGGGAGGAGGGAACTTTCAGTTTCCAGCTCATCGATGAGGAAAAGCACAAGGTTTTTATTGAGAAAGTAGCGCCTTTTTTCCTGGAGCAGGGCATACCCTGCCAGTTTCTCGTCATGGAGGGAGCCCGGAGAAGGGACGAAATGGGGCGCACCGCGACGGAGCGGGGCCCGTCGTCCGAGGGTCTTTCTCCGAAAGGGAAAACGGAGGAAGGAAAGCCGGAAGAGTCCTTTGTGGACGACGGAGGGGGCTTCGATCTGGGGATGGATGGCCAGAATCTTTCCGCTGAGGAGGAACTGGAGGAATTCCGGGTCCCGGAGGCCTTCCCCCCGCCGAACGGAATGGCGCACGGGACCGTAGTCATGATCGGCCTGAAAGGGGTTTTTGCCGAGGCCATGGTGAATTCCCTCAGAAGCAAAGGAGTCACTCCCCTTATCCATCAGGACGGCGCGGATGGTCTGGGCAGGATCCAGGAACTCAGAAAAAACCGCATCACCCCCATCCTCGCCATGGATCTGGAAGCTTCCGGCATCACGGACGGCAGGCGGTTTGGAGGTCTTGAAATCCTGTCGACCCTTTGGGATCTGGGGTTTTACCTGCCCGTCGTCCTTTTTTATCGGGACCAATTTCCGGAAACACTGCGCGACAAGCTTCAGCGGGTCCCAGGGTTAAAGTGTCTTTCCTCCCCCGCCGGGGATAAGGCCGAGGATATCGCTTCAGACATCGTGGAAGCGGCTCTGAGGGGTGTCCCTGAAAAAGGGGAAGAGGTCCCTGAGGGTTCAGGCGAGGACACCGCGGCCCCAGAGGGCGAGGAAAGAGCCCTGGCATCCTCGGCGTCCCCTCCGGAGGCAAAAGCAGAAGTCCATCCCGGAGGACTGAACGGGGAGCCCCCGGGATATTACGATATCCAGGGTGAAATGGTGGAGGAGCTCGACGGCGTTGATCTTTCCTTCAAAGGGTGGGAAGAGGAACCGGAAATCCCCCCCGAACACCCCCTCGATCCCCACATGGCCCAGCTCAGTTCCTATGTCCAGGAACTCAACCGCCAGGACATCAGCGGAGAGATCACCCTGCTGGCTCTCCGGTTTGCCTCCGTCTTCATGTCCAGGGGGGTCCTTTTCCTAGTGCGGAAAGAGGATTTGAAGGGGCTGGGGCAGTTCGGGGTGGATCTTGGCGGGGGGAAGGATCCTGACGCGGTTGTCCGTTCCCTGGTCCTTCCCAGCGAGGGATTTGAGCCCTTTGCGCGGGTGATCGTCAGGCAGCAGAGTTACAAGGGCCCCCCCACCGGATCGGAAACAGAGAAGGGTCTCTTTGAGGCCCTTGGGGGAGAGATCCCCTCCGAGATCTACCTCGGGCCCATCATCAGCATGGGGAAGGTAGCGGTTCTTTTGTACGGTGACGATGTTCCGGGGGACAGGGTCATTGAGCCCGTCCACACCCTGGATATTTTTCTTAGCCATGTGGGCCTGGCTCTGGACAGGGCCTTCCTCGAGATGAAGTTAAAAACCCGGCGTCCATAGCAGGGGACGGGAGGGAAAGGTTGGAAGCTCCGCTTCACGATTTCGTCACCGAGGCACGGACCATCCTTGAGGATCTCCGTCAAACCCTTCACTTTCTAATGGATCTGCCGCAGGATGACCATCGAAAACCGGATGCCATCAATAGTCTTTTCCGGCACGCGCACTCCCTGAAAGGGCTATCCGCCCTGCTTGATCTTGAAGGGATTTCGGGTCTTTCCCTCGGGCTCGAACAGCTCCTGGGCGAGGTGAGGCTCGGCCGGATTCCATTTTCCGGAGAGGTATGCAGCCTCATTGGCCGCGGTGGGAGGATCCTGGATGACATGGTGCGTTCCGCGAGCCAAGGCCGGGGGGATGGACTTCCCGAAGGTCAATCCCTTGTAAGGGATCTGGAGGATCTGCGAAAGGAGCATTTGCAGGAGGGCCCGGCGGATCTTTCCTTGTTGATCGATGTTCCCGATGCCGTGATCCAGGGGCTGTCGGAGTATGAGGAATCCCGGTTCCGGGAAAATGCCCTGAAAAAAATTCCTCTTTTTTTTGTGGCCTGCTGTTTTCCCCTGGAGACCTTCGATACCGGGCTTCGGAAATTGGCATCTTCCATCAGGGAAATAGGCGAGCTTCTCACGACGATGCCGGATACGCCGGAGGATGAAGGCGCCAGGATCGGTTTTTCCCTGTATTTTGCCTGCGGGGAAGGGGAAGAGAGGGTGCGGGAAAAGTTAGGTGATCACGGAAAAGGGCTTGGCCGGATTCCTTTCCGGAAAGGATGACAACCCCGATACCGCAGGAGAGGATCCCTCTATGGATCGCAAAGAGAAAGAAGCCTCAACGCCTGTTATCGTCAAATGCCCATGGTGCGGCAAAGTGTACAGGGTCCACCCGGATCGCTTGCCCGATGGCGTATCAACCTTTTCATGCCGGGGGTGCGGGTCCTCTCTCTCCATAACTGGCCCGGCGGATGCGGGAAAGGAAATAACCGGGATGGGGAAGGGCGGGGCCAGGGTCCTTGTGGCTGTGAGCGAGGAGGATCTGGCCGAGCTTATCCGTACAATCCTCCGGGGGGCAGGATATCAGGTCCTGGTGGGGTATTCGGGGGAGGAAGCGCTGGATATCCTCGGCAGGGAACCCGTGGACATCCTCCTGGTCAGCGTGTCGCTCCACGACCTCATGGGTTTTGAAGTCATCGACAGGCTGCGGCAGATGGAAGAAAAGAAAGCTATCCCTTCCATTCTCCTTTCCTCCGTCTATCACGGGGCCAGATACAAACGCGCTCCCGCTTCCCTTTACGGCGCCAGCGACTACATTGAACGCCATCACCTTCCCGACATGCTCCTCCCGAAGATCGAGCGGCTTTTAAGTCCGCCTGCGGAGGCGGTCCCGCCCCTGGAAACCCCCACCCCCGGTCCCTTAAGCGACGAACAGGTCCTTCAAAAAAGGGAACTCGAGGTGATCGAGGACTCCCCCCCCGCCATCGAGGACAGCCGTGAGGTCCAGCTTCGCCGTCTGTGCAGGGTCATTGCGGGGGATATTGTCCTTTACAATGAAGATGTTATCCGGTCCACAGATTTTTCCGGGGCCCTTGAAAAGCTGAGGGACGATCTCCGTGAAGGGGAGGTTCTCCTGGAAGGAAAGTTCGGGGAGGCAGGCAAGCAGGCGTCAAACTGGCTTCGGGAAGAGGTGGATCTCCTCGTTCGGATGAGGGGCGCCCGGAACCCGTGAGGAGGACGCCTTGTCAGGGTTTTTTCCGGTCTTCGGCAGGGAGAGGGCTAAAATACCCCTATGAACCCTGAAACCGGAGGCTTGAAGATCCTGGTCATTGATGATTCGCCTTTTTACAGGCAAATCCTTCAGGGCGCGCTTTTGGGGATGGATGGGGTCAGGGAAGTCCAGACTGCCGAGGATGGGGAAAAAGCCATCCGGATGGTCCTCGCCAGCCCGCCGGACGCGATCACCCTTGATCTTAAAATGCCCGGGATGGACGGTTTCACCTTTCTCCGATGGCTTATGAAGAACCATCCCATCCCGGTTCTCGTCATCAGCTCTGAGGGTGAGGGAAAAAACGTATTCAAGGCTCTGGACCTGGGGGCCCTGGATTTTATCGTAAAGCCGCCGCCCAGGGCTTCGGTCCGGATGGAAGGGATCCGAGAGGAGCTTAAGGAGAAAATCGCCGCCATCGCCGGCAGTGATCTTCCTTCCAGGCTGGCGCGTTTTTCCTCTGGCCGCAAGCCCGTGGAGGAAGCCGGCGGAGGTCCTTCTGTGGCCGTGAGTCTGCCGGCCGCGGTCCCGGGGGTGGG
>JAFGWO010000053.1 GCA_016937135.1 Pseudomonadota bacterium | reverse complement strand
GGCGGAGGGGGATATCGTGGTGCCCGTTCCCGACTCAGGGGTCCCCGCCGCTTTAGGGTACGCCCAGAAGCTGGGCCTCCCCCTCGAATGGGGGCTCATCAGGAACCATTATGTCGGCAGGACGTTCATTGAGCCGTCCCAGTCAATCCGGCATTTCGGGGTCAAGCTCAAGCTCAATCCCTCTGCGGGGGTCATCCGGGGGAAAAGGGTGATCCTGATCGATGACTCCATCGTCCGGGGAACAACCAGCCGGAAGATCGTTAAAATGGTCCGGGCCGCCGGGGCGGCGGAGGTGCATTTGCGCATCAGTTCTCCCCCGACGAAAAGCCCCTGTTTCTACGGGATCGATACGCCGACGCACAAGGAACTGATCGCCTCCAGCCACGACGTGGATGAGATAAAAAATTACGTCACCGCGGATTCCCTGGGTTTTCTGAGTCTTGCGGGCCTGAGGCGGGTTGTCCAGGGGAATTTTTCCCTGGAGAGGCCCTGTTTTTGCGAGGCGTGTTTTTCGGGGGACTACCCGGTCCCCTTCCCCCGGGAGGACGAGTCCCAGATGGATCTGTGGCTGCCGGGCAGGGCATCCAATGTCTAGGCCGGCGGTGTTCATGGCGCTGGTGGGGACGGCCTCGAGGGAGGGGATCGAGTCAAGGAAGAGGCATCTCAAAGAGCACGGCCCCGGTGAAATGGGGTTAAATTACGCGAATATCCTGGAAGTGGAGGAAGGGCTCCGGCGTCAGCTGAAGGTTAAGGGGTTTTTCAGGATCTACCTGTATCTGCCCGAACCCGACAACGCTGTGTGTTTTTCCATGAAGATCTCCTCCTTCCGGACGTACCAGAGGCCCCAGGTCTTTCTGGATCCCTTGGATGGCAGGATGTATCTCATCCATTCCAGGGTGACGATCCGGTCCATCGACGAGCTGGATTCCCCGAAAGGGTTGGGCGATTTTACAAGCATCGACAGGAGACGGCTCGATGCCAGGCACCTTGAACTGGGATTCCTCTTCGTGGTGGATCCGGAGGTTTAAATGGACCCCGCAAAATTCGCGGCACTGGTGGGCGGTTTTTTTCTCCTTTCCTTCGGACTCGCGGCCTACCGGCAGTTTTTCAGGGTCCTTGGTCTCGCCGCCGGCCTGGCTCTGTGGGTCGTGACCCGCCACTTTCTCGTCACCCTCCCCGGTCTGAGGGAACACCCCGGCGCGACATCCATCCTTTTACTGATCTTTTTTTCCGGCGCCGGAATGCTGCTGGTCACCAAATTCAGGGGCGTGCTGTCTTTCCTTTGCGGCTTCGGAACCGGGGTCATCCTTGCCGGAATGGGCCCTTCGTGGCTTGCCGGGTCTCCCGCACCTCCCATGGAAGCGGTGTCCCTCTTTTCAAACCCGGACCCCTTGAATATCCTCGTGGGTCTTGCTGGAGGTGTCCTTTACCTCCTCTTCGAACCTTTCTTCGCGGTTTTTCTGACCGCTTCCCTGGGGGCGTTTCTGTGCGCGTGGGCCCTTCAGGGGCGATGGATATTCCCTGCCTGTCTTCTCCTCGGGGTCCTGGTCCAGCCCCTTGTCCACTGGAAACTGAAGAGGGAAGGGAAGAACGGGGACAGGGATTAGAGAAAGGCAAGAGGCCCTGAACAAGCAGGCGAAAGGGTCCACAGTCGAAGCGGAGGAAGGCGGCCGGGTCTGTTGCGGTGCTGGAAGACAAGGTATTGTGGTGATATATTCATTGCCTAAGGGCTCCGGGCAGGGTAAAAGGCCCGGGAAAGGGGCGGCCTGGAGGCTGGGGAAAGCAGAAAGACAAAATTTTTCCAGGGAAAACCATGGGTAAAAAGAAGCGGGAAACCTTGAAAAAAGAGCAAACAAGCTCCCCTGCCGTTGTGTCCGCGGGGAATAAAGACGGCTTTTCCAGGGTCAGGGAAAACCTGCTCCTCGGGGTCCTGGTCCTGTACGTTTTCCTTCTGGGACTGGGGACGCTGGGAGAGGTGTTCGAAGTGGAGTGGATCTTGAATCTGCCCCTCTTCCGGTAGGAAAGGGACGAGGCGATGGTTTCGGACAGGGTCTGGCCCCTTGAAGTCCTGATCGGGCGCCTCGCTGCCATCCCCATAGGTGAAAGCCTCGTCCTGTCGAATCTTGCGATCTGCCTTGATGTGCTGGAGGATACCGTCCAGGCCGACGCCTTTGCCCTGTTGAAAGCCTCCGGGATCAATGGGGCTTTTTCCGTTTTTGCAGGCAGAGGGCTTGCCGCATCCCCCGAAAGGATACCCCCTGTTTCCTTCCCGGCATTGGCGCTTCAGAAAGATCCCGGGGACGGCAAGGGGTGGAAGATCTATTCCCTTGAGGGACCCTTTGCCGATGACCCTTTTCTTTCCGGCGAGAGCGCCCGAAACGTCCTTTTTGTCCCCTTTGGTCCCGGTGAGGAACTTGCGGGGATCCTCGCCATCCGGCGGGATCGCAAAGCCTTCACGCAGTCTGAAGGGGATCGCTTAGCCTCCATCGCCCATGTCCTGCGTCTCCAGATACGATCCGGTTCGGGGGAGGAAGAAAAAGCCGGGCCCGATATCCGCGACCCGGTCACCGGTCTGGGCTATTTCCCCCTGCTTCTTGAAACCCTCGGCATGGAGATCTCGAGAAGCCGGAGGGGCATGGGAAAGGTGACTCTGGGCATTTTGTCCCTGGGAAGGGGGGCGGGATCCGGGGCACCGGAGGAAAGGGATATAAAGTGGATGGCCGGCGTGATGAAGGCCCAGTTAAGGGACTTTGACACCCTCGTTCGATACAGCCGGGGTGAACTTGCCTTCATCCTTCCCGATGCCGGAATCCAGGAGGTTTTCGGGGTGATGGACCGGATTTTCGAGGCTGCTTCCGCTGGAAAGGGAGGTTTTCTTCCCTCTGTCCATGTGGGGCTTTCCTCCTATCCGGAGGACGCGTCCACCATGGAAAGGCTTATTGAAACCGCTGAGGCGGCCCTGAACCAGGCCCGGGAGAAGGGAGATTTTTCCGTTTCCCGTTGGAACCTTTAGGAATCAGGGGAAAGAGTCCCCGAATCGGGCGGGGGTTTTTCAGGCACCCTTTTGAGGATGCCGGCGACCCTTCTCGTCAGGGGAATTATGGATTTTTCGAAAGGGAAGTTCCTTGGAGGTATCCTGGCGAGGCGCGTTCCTGCCGCGGGATCTATGAAAAAGGTCTCAGCCCTCAGGAATGAGGACCGGGTGTGGTGATAGCGGTCCCTTCCATCGCCGAAAAACCCGGTGATCATCCCCTGGAATAAATTTTCCTCGAAGCTGTGATACTCCCCGTTTCCGTGGGCGAGGACGAGGAGGTCGGCCCCGAGTTTTTCCCCGATGAGGGCGGCTCCCCGGACGGCTTCCTCCGTCGCGACGGTGATCCCGTCATCCATAAAGCCGTGGGCGCCGGCAAGGGCCATGAAGGCTTCCGCAAGGTCATCCTCCTCCAGAAGCCTCTCGCTCAGGTCCTCCGGG
>JAFGWO010000052.1 GCA_016937135.1 Pseudomonadota bacterium | reverse complement strand
GAAGGACGGGTTCCCGGTCAGGGACCTCCTGCCGGAGAAAACCATCCTGGTTCCCGAAGCGGTGGCCCTCCTCAAGAACGCGCCCAATGAAGATGTCGCCAAGATCTTCCTGGACTGGCTGTTTACAGACGACGGACAGAAGCACGTGCTGAACGGACGCTATTTTGCCGCCAGCCCGACCGCTAAATTCAGCGTATGGGAAAAGGAAGGTCTCGAGATGGCCAAGCACGCAAAGGATGCCCTCGGCGTGGATTCCTTCTGGGATCTGAAGGTCGACTTCATCGAATATGATCTCGACCTGGCAACCAAGAGGTGGGACGAGGTCAACAAGAAATTCGAGAACGAGATCTACCGGAAGTGGGGCGAGCTTAAAAACAGCCTGTTTCTCATAGAGGAAGTCGAGGGCGAAGTTGACGCGGCAGCGGCCGCCAATTACAATGTCGAGAAGGCTTCCGCCCAGATCAGGGAGGCCAGAAGGCTCTTCGAGATCGATGGCCAGTATGCCGCGGCCCGCCTGGCCGCCGCAAAGGCCAGGGCGATGCTCGTTGCCCCTTAAAGCAGCAGGCGCCGCCTGACCGGCTTGAGGGAGGTTCCTCTCCCGGCCGGAGGAAACAACCCGCCCTGCCGATCCCCTGAAGCCCGATAAGGGGACCTTCGGCAGGGCGGGTAGATATTCTTCGCACGCTTTCAGACAGGATTCAGGTGAGCCATGTCCCGAGGCAACGTCATTCTGGCAGCAATCCTGTGGTCGATCATCGGGCTCCTCGTTCTTTATCCGCTGTCGATCCTTTTAAACGAAAGCGTCAGGATCTCCGGGACCGAAACCCTGGGGCTGGGCAACTACCTAGAGTTCTTCCAGGACCCCTACTATCTCAAAGTCCTTGGCAAAACCCTGCTGCTGAGCACCCTCGTGCTCATCACGACCACCGTGCTCGGCATACCCCTGGCATATATCCTGGCCAGGTACCGCCACAAGGGGAAGACAGTCTTTACTGCCCTGATGCTTCTGCCGATCGTCCTTCCGGCCTTCGCTGGCATTTTCGCTTTCATTATCTTTTTCGGCAAATATGGGACGGTCAACCTGCTCCTGATAGAAATGGGGGTTGTGGAGGCTCCCGTGAATTTCATCTACGGTTTGCACGGCCTGGTTTTCATCCAGTCCCTCCACCTGCTTCCTTTCATCGTCCTGGGCCTGGTAGCGGGCTTCACGAATATCGACCCTTCCTTCGAGGAGGCCGCCGAGGTCGAGGGGGCAAGCGGTTTTCACCGTTTCCTCACGGTGACGCTGCCCCTTTGCACGCCCAGCTACATGGCGGGTGCGGTCCTCGTTTTCCTGTGGCCCTTTACCGACTGGCTGACCCCCATGATCCTGGGGCAGGCGGACATCCTGCCTTCGGTCGCATACATCAACATCGCCTATCACTTCACCGACATGCACCGAAAATACATGGGGATCGTCGCGGTGGTGGTCTCGGCCGTTTTCTGCATTTCCCTTTTCCTTCTTGTCCGCTGGTGGGTTGAAAAGAAAAAATACACCGGTCTCTCGAAGGGGACGACATCCGAGGGCCGGGTGATCGAACCCGGCCCCCTGCTGAGGGCAGGGGCATACGTGTACATGATCCTTATCGCATTGGTCGTCCTTCTCATCCCGATCGTCCTGGGGTTGGCCGCTTTCTCCAGAAGGTGGGTTTTCGAACCCTTCCCCACTTACTGGACCCTTGAAAATTTCAGGCTGATCCTCCTGGAGAGCCCTCTTCTGATCAAAAATTCCTTTTTGTTCAGCGGTCTCGCCCTGGTCTTCGGGGTGGCCTTCGGGCTCCCGGCCGCCTATCTCATCGTCCGGACCAAGGTCCCGGGAAAGGACGCCCTGGATTTTATCATCACCCTGATGCTGGCCTTTCCCGGCATTGCCCTCGGCGTCGGCTATCTTCTGGCTTTCTGGGATACCATACCCCTCGCCAAATACTGGATCATCATGCCGCTGGCCCTGTTCGCGCGGAGGCTTCCGTATTTCCTGCGGATGGCCCACGCCTCCTACCTGCAGCTTGATATCTCCCTGGAGGAGGCAGCGGAGGTCTCGGGGGCGGGGCGGTTCCGGACCTTCATGACCATCTCCCTGCCGTTGTTGCTCAAGGGGGTCCTCGTCGGCGTGATGATGTTCTTCATCATGGCGTTTCAGGAGATCTCCACGGCCGTATTCCTTTATCGAGGTGGATGGGAGACGCTGCCCATCGGTATTTACCTGAACTGGCATCGCGGCATGGAGTTCGGCATCGCCGCCGCCATGGCTTTTCTGATGATCGTCATCACCTTCGTCCTCCTGCTCATCGCGTCACGAATCGGTGGCAACATGTTAAAGGCTGCGTGGAGTACTGATGACAAATAACGGGAAGTCACCGATTCGTCGCCCCGGAGGGGGCGCCCGGATCAATGGCTGTTCGTGCGAGTCATGTATCCGTGAGGGAAGGGGAAATGACACTTTTCCCTTCCCGTGGAGCCAAAAGTCCCGCCAGGACTTTTGGCGACCCTATAATAGATCGGTGGCAACATGTTAAAGGCTGCGTGGAGTACTGATGACAAATAATGGGGAAAGGCTTTCTGACGCGGCCATGACACCCTCTTACCCCGGCCAAGGCTGGAGGAGATCAATCCAATGGCTTTCATAGAGATCAGGGACCTGCTCAAGCGCTTCAAGAAAGTGGTGGCGGTAAACCACGTCAACCTTGAAGTGCAGGAGGGGGAAATGATCACCCTTCTCGGCCCCAGCGGCTGCGGCAAAACCACCACCCTTCGCTGCGTCGCGGGACTGGAGAAACCCGAGGGGGGCGATATTATCATCGATGGGAAATCCATGCTCTCGGACGGGTTCGTCCATCCTTCCAAACGGGGCATCGGCATGGTGTTCCAGAACTACTCCGTGTGGCCGCACATGAAGGTCTTTAACAACGTCGCTTATGGCTTGAAGCTTCAGAAGGTTCCGGCCGGGAAAGTCCGGGAAAGGACCCTGGAGTCCCTTGCAATGGTGGGCCTGGAGGGCCTGGAGGACCGGTATCCGTCCCAGCTCAGCGGCGGACAGCAGCAGCGGGTGGCACTGGCCCGAGCGCTCGTGAGAAACCCCAAAGTCCTGCTCCTCGATGAACCGTTAAGCAACCTGGACGCGAAACTCCGGGAAAAGATGCGCTTCGAGATCAAGAACCTGGTGAAGCGCATGGGCATGACGGCCGTCTATGTCACCCATGACCAGGCGGAGGCCATGGTCATCTCCGACCGGATCGCCGTCATGGATTCCGGGAATATCGTGCAGATCGGAACCGCCGAGGAAATCTACAGCAAGCCTGCCAATAAATTCGTGGCCGATTTCATCGGCATCATGAATTTCATGGCCGGCGAGATCGTCCCCTCCCCCGAGGGTCTGGATGCGGCCTGTGTGCGGACCGACTTTTCCGAAAGGGTGTTGTGCGCGGCCAACGGCGCCGGATCGGCCGCCCCCGGCGAAAAGGTCTCCGTATCCATCCGTCCCGAGGATGTGGAGGTCTTTCCGGATCCTCCCCCTCAGAAGGAAAATGTGTTCAAGGGCACCATCGCCCACAAGGCCTTCCTGGGCAATTTTCTCTTTTTCTTCGTGAAGATTGACGGAACGATGATTCAGGCCCAGGTTTCCAGCCAGCTGCCGCAGGAAGAGGGGGAGGAAGTCTACATTTTTCTAAACCCCGAAAAATGCATCATCCTTTAGGAAAACCGGTCCTGCCGGAAAAGTTTGCATCCGGCGTCCAACCTCCCCGCGCCCGTCGCACCGGATCCCTTAAGATCTCCATTTTGTCCTGATTTCACGCTTTTCTTTTTGGTTCATCCGGCTAATGCGTGCCCGGACAAAAAAAATGAAAGCCAATTTACCACAGTGTGACCCTCTCCGGTCACTCCACAGGGTTTCACAGGGTAAGACACATCCCCCTCACCCGAACCGTTGAGAAATCTCGTTTCAGGATGAAAGCTCGCTTTCCTCAGGAAACGAGATTTCTCAACACCGATTTCCCTGGAAATCCTTCTCCCTCCGGGAGAAGT
>JAFGWO010000051.1 GCA_016937135.1 Pseudomonadota bacterium | reverse complement strand
TCCACGAGGGCCATGGAAGCATTGTCGCCAGGTCTCGGCTCAAGCTTTAACACCCTCGTATACCCTCCTTGACGGCTCTTGTACCGATCGGGGTAGACAGTGAAAAGTCTCCTGACCACCTCATCGGTGCGTATAAAAGCCACCGCCTGTCTCCTTGCATGAAGATCGCCCCGTTTCCCAAGGGTGATCATCTTCTCTGCAAGTCGGGCGATCTCCTTGGCCTTCACATCGGTTGTTATGATCCTCTCATGGCCCAGCAGGGAGGTCACCATGTTTCGAAACATGGCCTTCCTGTGTGCTGAGGTTCTCCCGAATTTTTTTCCGGCTTTTCCGTGACGCATCCCACTCCGCCTTTCGTATGGTGTCTTTGCCCGCCGCGAACGGGCAGCTTAACTCAGGGTAGTTCCTGGGCTTCCTCCGGCGCGGCTTCAGCCTCCTCCGGAGTCCATCCCTTTATGTCCATCCCGAAAGTGAGACCCATCGCCTCAAGGAGTTCCTTGAGTTCATTCAGGGATTTTCTGCCGAAATTCTTGGTCCGGAGCATCTCCGGCTCGGTTTTCTGCACAAGCTCCCCGATGGTTCTGATATTAGCGTTCTGAAGGCAATTGATGGAACGGACGGAAAGCTCGAGTTCATTGACATGCCTGTTGAGCTTTTCCCACAGCTTTTTCTTCTCCTGCTCCGTTCCCTTTTCTTCCTCCTCATCCGGGATCTCAACCTCCTCGAAATTGATAAAGAGGTTCATGTGTTCCTTGATGATTTTCGCCGCGACAGCGAGGGCATCTTCCGGTTTCACACTGCCGTCTGTGGTGATTTCCAGGATGAGGCGGTCAAAGTCCGTCACCCGGCCTACACGGGCATTTTCCACCCTGTAATTGACCTTGACGACGGGGGAGTGGATGGAATCGATAGGGATAAAATCCACCGAAAGCCCTTCGTCCCTGTTCCGTTCCGCCGTGACAAACCCCTTGCTCAGATTGACGACCATCTCCATTTTGAGATGGGCCCCCTTCTCAAGGGTCGCGATATGATGCTGGGGATTGAGGATCTCCACATCCTGGTCGGTGATGATGTCCGCGGCGGTCACTGGACCTTCCCGCTCCACATCTACGGAGATCACCTTTGCCTTGGCGCTGTGAACGCGGAACCGCAGTTCCTTAAGGTTGAGGACGATCTGGGTCACATCCTCGAAAACGCCCGGCACCGCGGAAAATTCATGGAGGACACCTTCAATCCGGAAGGCCGTCACAGCCGCACCCTGGAGGGAAGAGAGAAGAATTCTTCTCAGGGCATTTCCGAATGTCGTTCCGAACCCGCGCTCGAAGGGTTCGGCCACGAAACGGCAAAATGTATCCGAACATTCCTCCCCGGAAAATTCCAGCTTCCTCGGACGGGTAAGGCTTTTCCAGTTCTTCTCCATCATGGCCATATTTCCCCTTACGATGGATGGCTTACTTGGAATAGAGCTCGACAATGAGCTGCTCGTTCACCGGGAGAGCGACCTCGTCCCGACGCGGAAAATTCTTGAAAACACCCCTGAAATTCGCCGCCTGAAGCTCCAGCCAGGCCGGGGTGCTTTTCCTTTCAGCGGAAACGAGCGCTTCCTGGATTCGGGAGGAATTCCGGCTTTTTTCCCGAATTTCCACCACATCACCAGGCCGAAGGAGGTACGACGGGATGTTGACTTTCCGCCCGTTCACCAGGACATGTCCGTGGCGGACCAACTGTCTGGCGTCGGACCTGGAGCCGGCAAAACCCAGCCTGAAAACGGTGTTGTCGAGCCTTCGCTCCAAAAGGATGATCAGGTTCTCACCTGTAACGCCCTTCTGCCTGTCGGCCATTTTGAAATAGCTGCGGAACTGCCCTTCCATAATGCCGTAGATTCTTCGGGCCTTCTGCTTTTCACGAAGCTGGACTCCGTAATCAGAATGTTTGATCCTTCGGCTTCCGTGCTGTCCCGGCGGGTAAGGCCTTCTCTCGACAGCACACTTGTCGGAATAGCACCGATCACCCTTGAGAAAAAGCTTGGCCCCTTCCCTCCGACAGAGCCGGCATACGGATTCCCTGTATCTTGACAATTTATACCTCCTTGATCCTTATCAGACCCTTCTTCTCTTGGGCGGGCGGCAGCCATTGTGGGGAATGGGGGTGACATCCCGGATGAGGGTGACCTCAAGTCCCGAAGCCTGCAGAGACCTCAAAGCGGCTTCCCTGCCCGAACCGGGTCCTTTTACCAGGACATCCACCTTTCGAACGCCTTGCTCCATCGCCCTTTTTGCCGCGTCCTCAGCGGCCAACTGAGCCGCGAAGGGGGTGCTTTTCCGTGATCCCTTGAAGCCCTTGCTCCCCGCGCTGCACCAGGAAAGGGTATTCCCCAATGGATCCGTGATGGTGATGATCGTATTGTTAAAGGTGGCCTGAATGTGAGCCACCCCGGCAGGGATGTTTTTCTTGATCTTCTTGCCGGTACTTCGCTTCGGTTTTGCCATCCTCTCCTCCCCTGACTGGGACTACTTCTTTTTCCGGCCGCCGATGGACGGACGGTGTCCTTTCCTGGACCTGGCATTGGTGCGGGTCCTTTGCCCCCTCACAGGGAGCCCTCTTCGATGCCGCAGGCCTTCGTAGCTGCCGAGATCCATTTTCCTCTTGATGTTAAAGGAGATATCCCTGCGCAGATCCCCTTCCACCATGTGATGTTTGTCGATGATCTCCCTCAGCCGAATAACCTGACCCTCGTCAAGGTCCACAACCCTCGTGTCGGGATCAACCTCTGCTGACTCAACGATCTGGGCCGCCTTGGATGGACCAATCCCGTAGATATAGGTGAGGGCGACCTCCACCCTTTTGTTTCTCGGCAAATCAACTCCGGCAATACGCGCCACCTGAACACCTCCTGGTATCAGCCCTGCCGCTGTTTATGCTTGGGGTTCTCACAGAGCACCCGCACAATGCCTTTGCGGCGGATGATCTTGCATTTGTCGCACATTTTCTTGATCGACGGTCTGACTTTCATGACATCCTCTTTTTCGGAAAATTTCCCTACTTGGCCCTGTAGGTGATCCTGCCCCGGGAAAGATCATAGGGGGACAGTTCCACCGTCACTTTATCTCCCGGGAGGATGCGGATGTAATGCATCCTCATCTTACCGGAAATATGCGCAAGAACCTGATGACCGTTTTCCAGCTCCACCCGAAACATGGCGTTTGGAAGCGGTTCAACAACAGTTCCTTCCACTTCTATCGCTTCTTCCTTGGCCATCAGCTAATTCTCTCCTTCGGGTCCCCGCAATCGAGGGTCAGAATCCGTGGACCATCCTTCGTGACCGCGATAGAGTGCTCAAAATGGGCGGAGAGACCTCCGTCCGTCGTCACCGCGGTCCATCCGTCGTCCAGAACCCGGACCGAACTTTCACCCTCATTGACCATCGGCTCAATAGCAATGGTCATGCCTTCTTCCAGGACGATGCCCCGTCCCGGCTCCCCGAAATTGGGGACCTGGGGATCCTCGTGAAGGCTGCGCCCGATCCCGTGACCAACGAAAACCTGCACCACCGAATAACCGAACCCCTCGACATAACTCTGGACCGCATGACCCAAGTCCCCCAGACGGTTCCCGATTATGGCTGACTGGATTCCCCGTTCCAGTGCGGCCCTGGTCACATCCAGGAGCTTCCTCACCCGACTGTTTATCCTCCCCACGGGTAGGGTCACCGCCGAGTCGGAGAAAAATCCCTTGTGGATAGCTCCGAAATCGAGTCCCACAATGTCCCCCTCCCTCAGGCGCCTCTTCGGGGAAGGGATGCCGTGGACCACTTCCTCGTTAACCGAGACACAAATGGCAGAAGGGTATCCACTATAACCCTTGAAAGCGGGAATGATCCCGAAATGGTCCGAGAGTTTCTCGGCTTCCTTTTCAATCGAGGAGGTTGTGATTCCGGGACCGACCACATCCTCCATCATCTTCAGGATCCGGCCGACGATCCGCCCACCTTCGGCCATAATCTCAATTTCGTCAGCTGTTTTTCTGGTGATCATCCCCGACAGTCGCTTTCCACCACCTCGACGATCCCGGAAAAAATTTTCTCCTTGGAATCGCTTCCGTCAATCCTCTTAAGGAGATTTTTGCTCTCATAAAAGCCTACGAGGGGCTGGGTCTGCTCCCTGTAAACGGTAAGCCTCTGGCGTATCGTCTCTTCCTTGTCGTCGTCTCTCTGATACAGGTCTCCCCCGCAGCGGCCGCAGATCCCGTCACGGGCCGGAGGGTTAAAAACCAGATGATAACTCTGACCGCAATTCCTGCAGATCCTCCTGCCGGTGAGACGGACGACCAGCTTTTCCTCCTCAACCTCAATGCTCAGGACGCAGCTGATCTTGCGGCCCAGGCCAGCAAGAATTTCCTGAAGGGCTTCAGCCTGCGGGATGGTCCTCGGAAATCCATCCAGGATGAATCCTCCCGCGGCGTCCTTCTCCTCAAGCCTCTCTCCGATAATGCCGATGACTACCCTGTCGGGGACCAGTTCTCCCCTGTCCATGAAACTTTTGGCCTCAAGACCAAGGGGCCGGCCTTCCTTGACAGCCGCTCTGAGGATATCCCCTGTTGAGACCTGGGGAATTTCCCAGCGATCAGCCATCATTTTCGCCTGGGTTCCCTTCCCCGCGCCAGGGGGCCCGAGAAGGATCAGATCCATCATCGCCTCCCCTTGAATCTGCCCTTTTTCATGAACCCTTCGTAGTGCCGTGTGACAAGATGGGTCTCAATCTGTGTGACCGTGTCAAGAGCCACGCCGATGACGATGAGAAGACCCGTACCTCCGAAATAAAAGGGCACATTGAAGATCCGGTAGAGGATTTCGGGCATCACGCAGACGAGAGACAGATAGATAGCGCCCCCGAAGGTAATCCGTGACAGCACGCGGTCGATGTACTGGGCCGTCCTGGTCCCCGGCCGGATCCCGGGGATATATCCCCCATACTTTTTCAGATTATCGGCCACATCAACCGGATTAAACTGGATGGCCGTGTAGAAATAACAGAAAAAGATGATGAGGGCCACGTAAAGGACCGTGTAAAGGGCCCTTCCCGGTGCGAAAGTCTGGGCAACCGTCTCCATAAAAGGGATCCGGATGAATCCCGCGACCGTGGCCGGGAAAAGAAGGATCGAGGAGGCAAAAATAGGGGGAATAACCCCGGCCGTATTTACCCGGAGGGGCAGGTGCGTGCTTTGTCCTCCGTACATCTTCCTGCCGACGACCCTTTTCGCGTACTGGACCGGGATCTTTCTCTGTCCCCTCTCCATAAAAATAATGAACGCCACAGCAGCTATCATGACTACAACGACAAAAATCATCAGGAAGGCAGATATCTGACCCGTGCGAACAAGGGAGAAGGTCTGGCCGATGGCAATGGGCATGCGGGCGACAATCCCGGCAAAAATGATCAGGGATATGCCGTTTCCTATTCCCCTCTCGGTGATCTGTTCCCCGAGCCACATGATAAAGGCGGTTCCGGCGGTAAGGCTTATCACGGTCATGAACCGGAAACCCCAACCCGGGAAGGGGACAATGAGAGCCCCGCCGGGACTGGACATCTGTTCCAGACCAACGGAAATGGCCAGACTCTGAAAGGCCGCCAGCCCCACCGTCCCGTACCTGGTGTAGCGTGTAAGCACCCGGCGGCCCGACTCCCCTTCCTTGGCAAGCTTTTCAAGGTGTGGGATCACCACGGTCAGCAGCTGGATGATGATGCTGGCCGAAATGTAAGGCATGATCCCGAGGGCAAAAATGGTCATCCTCAGGAGGGCTCCGCCGGAGAAGAGATCGAAGAAGCCGAGGAGGGTGCCCTTGGCCTGTGCGAAGAATTCTGCCAGGGCCTGCCCGTCGATACCGGGCGTGGGGATGTGGCATCCAACGCGGTAGATGGCCAGCAGGGCCAAGGTGAAAAGAACCCGCCTTTTCAGCTCCGGAATCTTGAAAATATTGATAAGGCTTGAAATCAAGGAGAACCCTCTTTTAGATGATCTCGACCTTGCCCCCGGCCTTTTCGATCTTGGCCGCCGCGGCAAAGCTGATTTTATGGGCCTTGACGGTGACCGCCCTTTCGATCTCCCCGTCCCCCAGGACTTTCACAGGCATCCCTTTCCTGACGAGTCTGAGCTCGGCCATGAGCTCGGGATCCAGGGTTTCAACGTCGGGGAACCTGGCAAGATCCCGCAGGTTGACGATAGAATATTCCGTCCGGGCAAAATTGGTGAAACCCCTTTTGGGGAGACGCCTTTGGAGGGGCATCTGTCCGCCCTCGAATCCCTGTCTGACCTTACCTCCGGAACGGGATTTCTGTCCCTTGGTACCGTGCCCGCAGGTTTTCCCCAGGGTGCTCCCCGGCCCGCGCCCCACCCTTTTCCTCCTGGTGGTGCTTCCTTTTGAGGGCTTCAGATCGTGAAGCATCTATTCTTCCTCCACGGCCTGGACACGAACCAGGTGGGATACTTTTCCCACCATCCCCATAATGCAGGGGTTAACCTCGTGCCTCACCGTCTGGTTCAGTTTTTTCAGCCCCAGGCTGCGGATCACCCTCCCGTGCTTGCCGGGCCTGCCTATCGTGCTTTTCACAAGCGTCACATCAATCTTGGACATCTTCATATCTCCCCGTACCCTGTCACCCGGCCTCAGCCGTGAAGGATCTCGCCAACTTTTTTGCCGCGCAGGCGGGCGATGTCCTCAGGACTTCGAAGTTCGAGGAGTCCCTCCATGGCCGCCTTGAGGACATTGTTGGGATTGTTGGTCCCAAGGCATTTTGTCAGGATATCCTTGACCCCCAAGGCCTCCATCAGGGCTCTGACCGGCCCCCCGGCGATGACGCCGGTCCCGTGGCTGGCCGGCTTGAGAAGGACTCTGGCGCTTCCCCATCTTCCGACGACCTGGTGGTAGATGGTGGTCCCGCGAAGGGGGATTCTGAACAGGTTTTTCTTGGCCTGATCGATTCCCTTGCGGATAGCTTCGGGGACTTCGTTGGCCTTCCCGTGTCCGAAACCGACCAGACCCTTGCCGTCGCCAACGACCACAAGGGCGCTGAATCGAAACCTTCGGCCTCCCTTGACCACTTTGGCGACCCGGTTGATAAAAACAACCTTGTCAATAAGATCGGCTTCGTCGATGGTTACGTCCCTAAGTGGCTGTCTTGCGCTTTTGCTTATGCTCATAGATATCTTCCCTGTGCTTTTTCCGGGGTCTGAAAACCTAGAACTTCAGACCGCCTTCCCTGGCCGCTTCCGCAAGAGCCTTCAGGCGGCCGTGGAACTTGAATCCGCCGCGATCGAAGGCTACCATCTCAATATTCTGCCGGACCGCTCTTTCGGCGATAAGTTTCCCGACTTCTTTGGCCGCGTCCTCGTTTCCGCCCGTTTTGAGGGATCCGCGCAGTTCCTTTTCCAAAGTGGAAGCGCTGGCCAGGACATGCCCCAGATCATCATCGATGATCTGGGCATATATGTGACGGGCGCTCCTGAAAATCGCCAGCCTCGGCTGTTGGGCCGTTCCCCTTAGTTTGCCCCGGATGCGCCTCTTTCTGGCCTGCCGGGCCCTGTTCTTGTCCTCGATCCGTCCCAATTTCCTGTCCTCCGAATGGGCGCCTTAGGCCCCGGCCTTGCCGGCCTTGCGCCTGATTTTCTCTCCTGTGTACTGAATCCCCTTCCCCTTGTAGGGTTCCGGAGGTCGAATGGCCCTGATGTCGGCCGCCGTCTGGCCGACTTTCTCCTTGTCGATCCCTTTGACGGAGATGCGATTGCTTTTGTCCACCTCGGCGGTAATGCCTTCGGGCAGCCGGAATTCAACGGGATGGGAGAACCCGGCGTGGATCTCGAGGATGTTTCCCTTGGAAAGGGCCCGATAGCCTACACCCACCATGTCGAGGTCCTTCTGGAACCCGCCGGAAACCCCGATGACCATGTTGTTTACGAGGGACCGAACCAGGCCCTGAAAAGCGGTCTTCTCCTTGGGCCTGGAGGGCGGCAGAACGTGGATGGCGCCATCCCTGACCTCCACCTGAACGCCCATGGGTATATCACGGCTCAGAAGGCCTTTCGGACCCTTGACCGTGATTATCCGCCCCTCGACCTTCACATCCACCCCGCTGGGGATCGTAACGGGCATTTTCCCTATTCTCGACATGATATTAACTCCAGATTGTTTCCGCGCCGTTTTTCGCTGCGGCCCGGTGTGGTCTCTACCAGATGTAGCAGAGAAGTTCTCCGCCGACCTTCTGGGCCCGGGAATCCCTGTCTGTCAGGATGCCCTTTGATGTGGAAAGAATAGCGATTCCCATTCCGTTCAGTACCCGGGGGATCTCGTCCGTGCCCACATAAACCCTTCGGCCTGGGCGGCTTACCCTCTGCAGTTTCTCGATGGCGGGCCTTTCGGATTCCCCATATTTGAGGGTAATCCGGATTACGCCCTGCCTGCTGTCCTCGATCAACCGGTAATTGATGATATACCCCTCATCCCTGAGGATCCTCGCAATTCCCTCCTTGAGGGCTGAAGCGGGAACATCGACCTTTTCCTTGCCGGCGGTCAGGGCATTGCGGACCCTGGTGAGCATATCCGCGATGGGATCTGTCATGGACATTTCATCTTCCTCCTACCAGCTCGCCTTGACGACGCCGGGAATCTGCCCGGCCAGGGCCCGGTTCCGGAAGCAGATCCTGCACATACCGAAACGCCTCAGGAATCCTCTGGACCTGCCGCAAATAGGGCATCTGTTGTAGCCTCGGACAGCGAACTTGGGTTTTTTCAAGGCCTTGTTCATCAGGGATTTCTTGGCCATTTTTCCTCCAATCCTACTTTCTGAACGGAACACCCAGGAGGGCGAGAAGCTCTTTTGCCTCCTCATCGGTCCTGGCGCTTGTGACAAAGGTGATATTCATCCCCTTGACCTTTTCCACATTGTCGTAATTGATCTCCGGGAAGATCAGCTGTTCCCGGATGCCAATGGTGAGGTTGCCGCGGCCGTCGAAGCCTTTGGGAGAGATTCCTTTAAAATCCCTGACCCGGGGAAGGGCGATGTTGATGAACCGGTAGGCGAAATCGTACATCTTCCCTTTCCTGAGGGTGACGCAGCAGCCGATGGGGTTTCCTTCCCGCAGCTTGAAGTTGGCGATGGACTTTCTGGCCCGGGTAAGGACCGGCCTCTGCCCTGTGATGATCTGCATCTCCTCCAGGGAAGTGTCCAGGACGCGCGCGTTCTGAAGGGCCTCACCAAGGCCCATATTCACAACGACCTTCTCCACCTTCGGAACCTGCATGACGTTCCTGTAGCCGAACCTCTTCATCATGGCCGGGATGATCTCTTCCTGATATTTGGTCTGAAGCTCATTCATGGGGATCTTTCTCCCGATTAATCGAAGGATTCGCCGCAGCCGGCGCATAGCCTTACGACCTTGCCGTCTTCAAGGCGCTGGCTGCGAACCCTTACTCCTTTTCGACATTTTTCGCAAAAGAGCATGACATTGGACGCGTGCAAGGGGCCCTCCCTCTCGATGATGCCGCCCTGCTTCTGGGATCCGGTGGGCCGCTGGTGCCGTTTTATGAAGTTGATCTTCTCAACGACAACGCGGTCCTTGTCCCTGAGGACCTTGAGAACCTTGCCCTTTTTCCCCTTTTCCTTCCCCGCCGTCACAACGACGAGGTCATTCTTTCTGATATCGATGCCTGCCATCCGTGCCTCCTAAAGAACTTCGGGGGCCAGAGAGACGATCTTCATGAAATTCTTTCCCCTCAATTCCCTGGCGATGGGCCCGAAGATACGCGTTCCGATGGGCTCCCGCGCCTCGTTGATGATAACCGCGGCATTATTGTCAAAACGGATGTAGGAGCCGTCGGACCTGCGGATTTCCTTTTTGGTCCGGACTATGACGGCCTTGTGGACATCCCCCTTCTTGACCTTCGACTCGGGCGCGGCCTCCTTGATGGATACAACGATAATATCCCCCACCGTTGCGGATTTTCTCCTGGATCCGCCAAGGATCCTGAAGCAGAGGACCTTTTTCGCCCCGCTGTTATCGGCCACATCGAGGACCGTCTCAACCTTGATCATCTCTAACCCTCATTTCCCTGGACCAGGTCCTGATCCTGCACGGCACGCTCCACGACATCCAGCAGCCTGAACCGCTTGTCCCTGGAGATGGGCCGGGTCTCGATTATTCGGACCGTATCCCCGACATTGAGTTCATTCTTTTCATCATGGACCTTGTATTTAACCCTTTTGCCCACGATCTTCCTGAAAACGGGATGGACGAACCTCCTGTGGACCTGGACTACCGCGGTCTTGTCCATTCTGTTTCCCACCACCGTGCCGACAAGGATCTTCCCACCGGTTTTTTCTGTGTCTGACATTATTCAACCCTCTCCGCCGCACGCTTTTTCTGCGCGATCACGGTTTTTACCCGCGCAAGATCCTTTTTGGTAAGGGGGAGCCGCATGGGGTTTTCCAGCTGGTTGGTTGCCAGCTGAAACCTCAGGTTGAAAAGCTCCACTCCGATCTCCGCCTCTTTCCGGACAAGCTCATCCAGGGTAAGGTCCCTCAGTTCCGCGGCTTTCATTTAACTTCCTCCCTGACAAGCATCCGGGTCTTGATGGGAAGCTTGTGGGAAGCCAGCCTGAGGGCCTCCCGCGCGACATCCTCGGTCACTCCCTCAAGTTCGTAAAGGATCCGGCCCGGCTTGACCACCGCGACCCACCCTTCCGGCGATCCCTTTCCTTTTCCCATCCTGGTCTCGGCGGGCTTCTTCGTCACCGGTTTGTCCGGAAAGACCCGGATCCAGACTTTTCCGCCCCTCTTGACGTGCCGGGTGATGGCAATACGGGCCGCCTCGATCTGCCGCGAGGTAACCCAGCCGGGCGTCAAGGCCTGGAGGCCGAAATCCCCGAAATTCAATTCATTTCCCCGGTTGGCGGCACCCTTCATGCGGCCGCGCATCTGTTTCCGGAATTTGACTTTCTTCGGCATTAACATGGCGATTTCTCCTGGTGCGTCCTGTTCCCCCGCGGGGGATCAGATATCCCTTTCAGGCGGAAGCATCCTCGCCGGCAGCGCCGGGTCCCATGTTTTCGCCATTGAAAACCCAGACCTTGACTCCGATCACCCCGTAGGTGGTCCTCGCTTCGGCAAAGCCGTACTCGATGTCGGCCCTGAGGGTCTGGAGGGGAACCCTCCCTTCCCTGTACCATTCCCGGCGCGACATTTCCGCGCCGTTTAAACGGCCGGCCACCATAACCTTGATCCCTTCAGCCCCGAACCGCAGGGCGGAAGAGACGCTCCTTTTGAGGGCCCGGCGGAAGGCAACCCTTCTTTCCAGCTGTCCCGCGATATTTTCAGCGACGAGCTGCGCTTCCACCTCTGGTTTCCGCACTTCGACGATATTGATGAAGATGTCCTTGTCGGTCATCTTCTGGATTTCTCTCCGGAGGGACTCTACCTCCGCACCCTTCTTTCCGATGATGATCCCGGGACGGGCCGCATGGATATTGATCCTTGCGCGTTTGGCGGTCCTCTCGATGATGATGTTGGAAACACCCGCGTTAAAGAGCTTCTCCTTGATGAACTTCCTTATCCGGATATCTTCATGAAGAAGTTTCGAGTAATCCTTTTCAGCGTACCAGCGGGAATCCCAGTCTTTGATGATCCCCAGACGGAAACCTTTGGGATGGACTTTTTGACCCAAGCTTCTCCTCCTTACTTTTCGGAAAGAACGACTGTAATGTGGCTCGTCCTTTTTCTCACAGGGGTGGCTCTTCCCATCGCACGGGGGAGAAACCTCTTCATCGTCGGTCCTTCGTCCACCCACGCCTTCTTGATCAGAAGGCCGTCGGTGTGCATTTGAAAATTGTTCTCGGCATTTGCCAGGGCCGACCTGATCACTTTGACGAGGACGGGCGAGGCCGCCTTCCGGACAAGGCCGAGGGTCTGGAGGGCTTCCTCCACCGGTTTTCCCCGGACCATGTCCATCACCAATCTCACCTTACGCGGCGCGATCCGGACATATCTTGCTCTTGCGGTTGATTCCATGGCTTATCTCCGCCAATCCCTTCAGTCTATTTTTTGCCCCGTTTGTCCGCCTTGGAGGTGTGGCCCCGGTATAATCTGGTGGGAGAGAACTCCCCCAGCCGGTGTCCAACCATGTTCTCCGTAACGAAAACGGGCACAAAGTTTTTGCCGTTGTGAACGGCGAAGGTGTATCCCACCATTTCGGGGAGGATCATCGACCGTCTTGACCAGGTTTTGACGACCTTTTTCTCCCCGGTTTCCTCCATGGCCGCCACCTTTTTAACGAGGTGATCGTCCGCAAAGGGGCCTTTTTTAATGGACCTGCTCAAAGCCTTCCTCCTGTCAAGAACGCTTCTTAACGATAAACCGCTCGGAAGCCTTGTTCCTGTTCCTTGTCTTGTAGCCCTTGGTCGGTTTTCCCCAAGGCGTACAAGGATGCCTGCCGCCGGAGCTCTTGCCCTCCCCGCCCCCCATGGGATGGTCGACCGGGTTCATGGCCACGCCTCGTACATTGGGCCTTTTGCCGAGCCAGCGTTTGCGCCCCGCCTTCCCCAGGGAAACGATCTCGTGCTGCGCGTTCCCAAGTTGCCCGATGGTCGCCATGCAATCGAGACGAACCATCCGGATCTCTCCGGAAGGGAGTCGAAGGGTGGCAAGATCCCCTTCCTTGGCCATGAGTTGGGCAAACCCCCCGGCGCTCCTGACCATCTGACCCCCCTTGTTCTCCTTGAGCTCGACGTTGTGCACGAGGGTGCCAAGGGGAATGCTGCGCAGCTTCATGGCGTTGCCGGGCCTGATATCAGCTTTTTCCGCGGAGACGATCTCATCCCCGACCTTGAGGTTCTGAGGGGCGAGGATATACCTCTTTTCTCCGTCCGCGTAAATCAGAAGGGCAATATTGGCGCTCCGGTTGGGATCGTATTCTATGGTGCTGACCCTGGCCGGCACATCGAACTTGTTCCTTTTAAAATCGATGATCCTGTAGCGCCTTTTGTGACCTCCACCGCGCTGCCATGCCGTCACCCTGCCGAGGTTGTTCCTGCCCCCTTTTTTCTTAATGGGGGCAAGAAGGCTCTTTTCAGGGCCGACAGAGGTTATCTCCGAAAAATCGTTCACGGTCTGGAACCTTCGTCCCGGAGATGTCGGTTTTAATGTCCTGATTCCCATTCCGCGCTCCTTGCCTTCCTAAAAGCCGAACTTATGATTCCGGCTGCCTTCTCAGACTCCCTCAAAGAACTCTATCGTGCTGCCTTCTTTCAGGGTCACAATGGCTTTCTTCCAGTCCCGGCGTTTCCCGGTATTTTTACCAAGCCTTTTAAATTTTCCCCTGATATTCAGAATATTGACCCGGGTTACGGATACTTTAAAAGCTTCCTCAACCGCTTTGCGAACCTCGATCCGGTTGGCGTCCGGGGCAACTTCAAAAGCCACCCTGTTCTCGGCTTCCTTCATCTTTGCGTTCTTCTCCGTCAGAAGGGGCCGGATGATAACCTCTGAATAGGGCCTCATTGCGACAGCGCTCCTTCCAGCACCTGGAGTGCTTTCCGGCTGATGATGAGCTTCTCATAAGCCATGACGTCATAAATGTTGATCTGCCCGGGCTCAACGACCTTCACCCAGCCCAGGTTGGAGGAGGCCCTTTCAAGTTCTGCCGTAACCCCTTCCACCAGGACAAGGGCGCTCACCACATCGAACCGGTCCATGGCGGATACCAGCTCCCTGGTTTTAGGGCCCTCCAGAACTATTTCCTCCAGGACAAGAAGATTTCCCGAGGCTGCCTTCCGGGCCAAAGCGCTCTTGAGGGCCCCTCGCGACATCCTCTTGTTCAGGGATTTGGAGTGGTCCCGCGGCTGCGGCCCGAAAACTACCCCGCCGCCCCTCATCTGCGGCGCGCGGGTCGTTCCCTGCCGCGCGTTGCCCGTCCCCTTCTGCCGGAAGGGTTTTTTGCCCCCTCCCGAAATATCGGAGCGTCCTTTGGCGGCGTGGGTCCCGCTGCGGGCGCCGGCCATCGCGGCCACCACGGCCTGGTGCATGAGAGAATCGTTCCCCTCCTTGTCCCACCAGGTTGCGAGGTCCACTTTCCCCACCACCTCGTTTTTTAGATTGAAAACATCCAGCTGAGGCATGACCACAGTCCCCTCAAGAAAGTTTGATCTCGACATCCACCCCGGCGGAAAGGTCCAGCTTCATTAGAGCATCGACCGTCTGGGGCGTGGGCTCAACGATCTCCAGCATCCTTTTGTGGACGCGGATCTCGAACTGCTCCCGGGATTTCTTATCGACATGCGGTGAACGGAGAACCGTATACATGCTTCGGCGCGTCGGGAGCGGAATGGGACCACAGACCCGGGCTCCGGTGCGCTTGGCCGTTTCCACGATCTCACTGACCGAAGCGTCCAGGATCCGATGATCGTAGGCCTTCAGTTTGATCCTGATCTTTTGCTGTTCCATTGCTCTCCCGTTCCTCCGTTGTGTCCCTTGCCCCCGCATAAAAGGAAGGCTTCAAGGGTTCCCAAATAGTGTTGGCGGCTGTTACTTGATGATGTCGGCCACCACCCCGGCGCCTACCGTCCGTCCCCCCTCCCGGATGGCAAACCGAAGCTCCTTCTC
>JAFGWO010000050.1 GCA_016937135.1 Pseudomonadota bacterium | reverse complement strand
GGATGTAGCCGTCCGCGAGGCCGTTGACCCGGACGACGTCCACATGGGCCCTGAAAATGGCATCAAAGTCATAGGGCACCTGGATCCTGCAGATGTGGCAGGATGCGAAAAGACGCTTTACGTGCTCCTTCAACCGGAAAATTCCGGGACCTTCCGGCGTCCGGTAAAAACGGATCCCCTCGAAGACGCCCAGACCGTAGTGGAGCGTGTGGGTAAGAACGTGGACCTGGGCCTCATCCCAGGGCACCATTTCTCCATTCATCCAGATCTTTGAAACCGGCGTTACCATCCCTGACCCTCCCGGCAAAGGCAGCTGACCCGGGGATCAGCTGCCGGATTGTATTTCCCTCTTGAGCGCCCCCATCAAATGGTCAAAAACCTCGCGGATCCTGTCCCTCGTGGAAACGATCTCCTCGAGGAAGCGCCGGGCCCCATCCTCTCCTCCCGGGAACCCCGATCTCCTCGCAAAGGGGATCGCCTCTTTCGGCTCCGTGGGGATCCTGGATTCCGACCGGCCCTGGTAGATCTGGGAACGATTTTCGCTCCGTCTGTCAAACAGGTACGCGCGGCGGGCGGTATTATACTTTTTTTCCTCCACAAGTCCAGTTTCCGCAAGAAATTCGAGGGCCTTGAGAGTCGAAGGAGTGCGGAGTCCGGGGTGTTGCCGCCCATGGACGAGCTGCAGGGCCTGGACAGCGAACTCGATATCCACCAGCCCCCCCCTTCCTGCCTTGATGTCGAGAAAAGGTTTTTTCCCTTCCTCGGCGATTTCCTCCTCCATCCTCGCCCGGACCCTGATGACCTCCTCGAGGTCCCCGGCCCCGAAAGGTCTGTCGTAGGGGAGTTTTTCCAGGATAGCGGTCACTTTTTCTCGAAAATCCGCATCCCCCGCGATCCACCTGGCTTTGGTCATGGCCTGGCGCTCCCAGACCATGGCATCTTCCCGGTGGTACCTCTCGAAAGCCTCCAGGGTAGTGACCAGGGGCCCGTAGTGGCCGGAAGGCCGGAGCCGCATATCGATGCGGTAAAGGACTCCTTCCCCCGAAGGACTGGACAGGAAAGAGATGAGCCTCTGGGCCACCCGTGTCTGAAATTCCCGGCTGGCCTCCGGTCCCTCGTAAAGGAAGATCAGGTCGAGGTCGCTTCCGAAATTCATCTCCCGGCCGCCCATTTTGCCCATGGCCACCACAGCGAAAGGACCTGCGTCCCCCCCCTTGGCCGCCGCCTCCCTGCGGGCGATGTTCCAGACGGCCCTTACCAGCACCTCGGCCATCGAGGTCAGCTCAAGGTTGATCTCCTCTATTTCCCTCAGGCCCAGAAGATCCCCCAACCCGATCCGCAGGATCTCGCCGTTCCGGTAGCGGCGCAGGACGTTGAGTTCATCCTCGAGGGAGGGGCTCGAAACGACAAGGCCGCGGACCTCCTCTGCCATCACGTCCTCCGGCTTAATGGAGGACAGCCCCGAACCGGAGACGATGATGTCCAGAAGGTCCGGCTGGCGTATCACAAGGGATGAGAGAAAGGGGCTGGAGCCGAACAGGACGGCCAAAAGCTTCAGGGCTTCAGGGTTTTCGGCAAGCATGGAGTAATAGACGGTCCGCGCCCCGACCCGGCTGAGAAAACGCTCAAAATGGACGAGGGCCCCGTCGGGATCGGGGACGGTCCTCAAATTTTCAAGGAGGCCCGGCAGGATCCTGCGAAGGAGATTCCCGCTGGCCCCGGCCGGGCCGCCCTTGCGGGTGCCGTCCCGCAGAAGCAAAAGGGCCTCGCGGGCTTTCGTGGGCTCTACGAAACCCAACCCGGAAAGGCGGGTTTCCGCTTCCTCCCGGGAAAGATTTTCATCCAGAAGATCCCCGGACTCCCCTTCCGCGGGTCCCGCCTTTGCGTCTACCTGCGCAAAAAGCCTGTCGTAAAGGGCCTGGACCCTGTCGCGAAAGCGGCCGAGGTCCCTTTCAAACCGGTCCCTTTGAGGCATACGGCCCCTGTTATACCCGAGGGTCCACGCGATCCTCTCGAGATCCTCTTTTCCCGAGGGCAGTGTCTGGGTCTGCCTTTCCTCCACCAGCTGGATCCTGTGCTCAACATTCCGCAAAAAGATATAGGCTTCCCTAAGGTCCGCCGCATCCCTCTCCGAAAGGAAGCCGTTCCGCATCAGCCGGTCCAGCGCCCGGAGGGTGTTCTTTTCCCGGATGGCCGGGTTGCGGCCCCCGTGGATCAACTGGAGGCTCTGAACCATGAACTCGATCTCCCGGATCCCGCCTCTTCCGAGCTTGATGTCCCGGGCCCCCCTGGGCTTTTTCCCGAGCTGCAGGTTGATCCGGTCCTTCAGGGCCGCGATCTCCTCAAGGGTCTGGTAATCCATGTGCCGCCGGTAAATGAAGGGGGACATTAGCTCCAGGAAATTCTCACCCAGGTTGTGATCCCCGGCAACGGGCCTCCCCTTAAGCAGAGCCAGTCGATCGAAAGTGCGGCCCCAGGATTCGTAATAGGCCTCCAGACTGGCGAGGGAATAGGCGATCTCTCCCGATTCCCCCTCGGGACGAAGACGCAGGTCAACCCTGAAAACGATGCCGTCCCCGGTCCGGTCTCCGAGAAGGCGCGTGACGATCTCGCCCATCCTTACGAAAAACCGATGGTTCTCGATGGCGTCCCTGTATCCCCCTCCGGGGGCGGGCCTGCCGGTGGTCATGCCCGCGTGGGAGGAATACAGATAGAAAAGGTCTATGTCCGAACTGTAGTTAAGCTCCTCGCCGCCTAGTTTTCCCAGCCCCAGGACGCAGAACTTTCCGGGCCTTTTGGTATCCCCGTCGGCAGTCTGGACCGGAATCCCGTGCTTTTCCTTCATTTCCCGGAAAGCTTCCTGGACCGCGGCCTCGATGGATACCTCCGCCAGGCGGGAGATGTCGGCGACCGTTTCCTCCAGGGTCGCGCTCCCCAGCAGATCACGGACCCCGATGCGGAGCATCTCCCTGTACCGGTTCTGTCGAAGGATACCGGGGATGTCCCCTGACGCTGCACGGCCGATCTCCAGCGAAAGATCTTGCTCCATCTCCGGCCGGATCCTCGATCGGGACAGACCGACCTCCCTCATGAGCCAGATGTAGTCTTTGGGGGAACGCAGGATCAGGGAAGAGAGGAAATGGC
>JAFGWO010000049.1 GCA_016937135.1 Pseudomonadota bacterium | reverse complement strand
TTTCCGGTCATCGTTGTCCAGCACATGCCGCCGGTTTTTACCAGACAGTTCGCCCAGCGCCTCGAAAAAAATACCGGTTTCAAGTGCAGGGAGGGCAAGGATATGGATCGGCTTTCACCCGGCCAGATCCTGGTCGTGCCCGGGGGGTATCACCTTGCCATAAGACGGGGAGGGGCCCGTCTCGTCCGGGTTTTCGAAAAAAAGGAGGGGGACCGGTATGTTCCGTCGGTTGATATCACGATGCAATCCGTCGGGCAGAGATTCGGTCCTCTGGCAATCGGGGTCCTTTTGACGGGAATGGGAAACGATGGGGCGCAAGGGCTGCTGGAAATCAGAAAATCGGGTGGTTTCACCATCGCGGAATCGGAAGAATCGGCCGTTGTTTTCGGCATGCCGCGGTCCGCGGTCCAGATGGGGGCGGCATGCGCTGTTTTGCCCCTGGATCGGATCGGGAGAAAAGTCCTCGAGCAGACAGCGATCCTCACTGGCTTGAAAAATATGCAGAGCGATGATAAAAAATAGTTTTCCCGCTATTCTTTGGAAATGGTTTTTAGGGGGAATTGACAACGGGGAACAGCGATCGGGAGCAAAAAATGGATTCTGGAAAAAATGATCTTGATAAAAATCCGCAGATTTTCGAAAGAGGGCAGGAGTTCCTCGAGATGTTCCGGAAGGGCCAGGAGTTCACCCAGGATCTTCTCAAGGAAAACGAGCGGCTTCGGTACCGGGTCATCCAGCTTGAAGAAGGCCTGAAGGAAAAACTCAGCGAGGCTCCGACGGGACAACGCGGCCCCCAGGTTGATGAGATTAAAAACAAACTCGCCGTCTATGAGGCCAGACTCAAGGAACTGGAAGGAAAGCTTTCGGCCATCGAGGCCGAGAACGTGGATTTTGCCAAACGTTACGTGGATGTGGAGGAACAGAACAACAACCTTGCCAATCTCTACGTCGCCAGCTATCAACTCCATTCAACCCTGGACTACAAGGAAGTCCTTCAGATCATCCTTGAGATCATGATCAACCTCATAGGCGCGGAGGTCTTCAGCATCTACCTCCTTGATAAAAAAGCCAAAAGCCTCACGCCCGAAGCGGCCGAGGGGATCGGAGTGTCCGAGATCCCAGCGGTGACCCTCGGTGAGGGGATCATCGGAAAAGCCGCCGAATCCAACGAGAATTACTTTAACGAGAATCCCCCTCCGGACCTCAAGGACCGTTTATTGGATCCGCTGGTATGCATCCCCCTGACCATCAAAAGCGATGTCATCGGCGTTGTAGCCCTGTACCGGCTCCTCCAGCAGAAGACCCAGTTCGCGGCCGTGGACTATGAGCTTTTTACCCTTCTTGCCGGCCACGCGGCGACCGCGATTTTCAGTTCCAGGCTTTTCTCTGAATCCAAGAGAAAGCTCAATACCTATCAGGGTTTTCTGGACCTTCTGACCCAATAGGGAGGAGGTTGGCCAATGGCGACATTTCTGGTCGTCGAGGATTCGCCGACAATGAGGCAGCTGATCCGTTTCACCCTCAGCCGCCTTCCCGGGGCCGAGGTTATCGAGGCTTCCGACGGGGTGGACGGGCTGAAAAAACTCTCCTCTTCGAAGGTCGATCTCATTCTCACCGATATCAACATGCCCATTATGGACGGGCTGAAGCTGGTGACCCTTGTCCGCTCCAACGAGTCCTATAAGGATATTCCCATCGTGATCATCACAACGGAAGGGGCGGCCGAGGACAAGGATCGGGCCCTTGCCCTTGGCGCCAATGCCTATGTGGCAAAACCCATCCAGTCCGTCGCCCTTCTGTCAACGGTTCAGGAACTCCTGAAGTAAATTTTTCCTTCCCGGGTGGCTTTCCCTTTGATCGGAAGCGGAGAGGTTCGACAAAATGCCTGCGCCAAAATACATGCCGCGAGACATCGAGAGAAAATGGCAGGAAAAATGGGATCAGACAGGGCTTAACCGGGTCAGGGAGGACCCTGGCAAGGAAAAATTCTACTGTCTGGAAATGTTCCCCTATCCTTCCGGTGAACTCCACATGGGGCATATGCGCAATTATGCCATCGGAGACACCTACGCCCGCTTTTTGAGGATGAAGGGCTTCAACGTTCTATATCCCATGGGTTTTGACGCCTTCGGCCTCCCGGCCGAGAACGCCGCGATCACCCGCAAGGTGGACCCCGCGCAATGGACCCGGTCGTCCATCCGGAAGATGGTCGAGGTCCAGAAACGCATGGGTTTTTCATACGACTGGGAACGCACGCTGGCGACATGCGACCCGGAATACTATCGTTGGAACCAGTGGATTTTCCTTAAATTCCTCGAACAGGGTCTGGCCTACAGGAAATCGGCGCCGGTTAACTGGTGTCCCTCCTGCCGGACCGTCCTCGCCAATGAGCAGGTAGAGGGGGGAAAATGCTGGAGATGTTCCTCCGATGTCGAGAGAAAAGACCTGGAACAGTGGTTCTTCCGGATAACCGATTATGCTGATGAACTCCTGGAGGATCTGGAGAAGCTGGATCACTGGCCGGAAAGGGTCAAAGTGATGCAGCAGAACTGGATCGGGAGGAGCGAGGGGGCCCGGATCGACTTTAAAGTGGTTGGATCCGACCAGGTGATCTCCACCTTCACCACCCGCCCCGATACGGTTTTCGGAATCACCTACATGGTGCTGGCGGCGGAACACCCTCTCCTCAAGGATCTTGTCCGCGGCACCCCCGCTGAAAAAGAGGTTCTCGAATTTTCCCGGAAAATCATAAACCGGTCCATGATCGAGAGGACCGATGAAACGAAGGAAAAAGAGGGGGTTGACACCGGCCGGAGATTCATCAACCCGGCCACCGGGGAGGATTTCCCCATCTATGTCGCCGATTATGTCGTAATGGAATACGGGACGGGGGCCGTCAT
>JAFGWO010000048.1 GCA_016937135.1 Pseudomonadota bacterium | reverse complement strand
CGACGCACCCTTTTTCCCTCAGGTCCAGCATGAGGGAACCCCCGATAAGTCCCGTGCCCAGAAGGTATATTTTCCCGAAAAAGGGAGATGCTGTCCGGCCGGGATTCACAGGGCCCTGCCCACGACCTCTGCAAGAGACCTGAGCCTCGGGAACAGTTCCCTGAAGTCCTCTATTCTCAGGGATTGGGGGCCGTCGGAAACGGCCTCCTGGGGGTTAGGATGGACCTCCACGAGCAAACCGTCCGCCCCCGCGGCGATCGCGGCCAGGCACATCGCGGGAACGAGATCGGCCCGGCCCACGCCATGGCTCGGGTCGATCACCACGGGCAGGTGACTCATTCCCTTGATGAGGGGAACTGCGGACAGGTCCAGCGTGTTCCGGGTATCGGTTTCAAAGGTCCTGATGCCCCGCTCGCACAGGATGACATCATGGTTCCCCTCGCTCAGGATGTATTCGGCGGACATGAGCAGTTCCTTGACGGTGGCGGACAATCCCCTCTTCAGAAGAACGGGCTTTCGCAGCTTCCCGACCTCCTTTAACAAGGTGAAATTGGACATATTCCTCGCCCCGATCTGGATGAGGTCTGCGTAGCGGTTCACCAGCTCCGCGTCCCGCGGATCCATGAGCTCCGTGACGACTCTAAGGCCCGTTTCCTCCCTTGCCTCCGCGAGGTATTTAAGCCCCTCCTCCCCGAGTCCCTGGAAGGAATAAGGAGAGGAACGCGGCTTGAAGGCCCCTCCCCTCAAAAAACCGGCCCCGGCCTTCTTGACCGCCCTCGCGACGGTGAGCAGCCCTTCCCTTGACTCAACCGCGCAGGGCCCGGCCATCACGGCGACCTTTGGGCCCCCGATGACCTGATCCCCCACGGATATCAGGGAATCATCAGCCCGGAAGTCCCTGCTGGCGAGCTTGAAGGGTTTGAGGATGGGAAGGATTTTCTCGACGGCCGGGTGCGCTTCCAGGGGAGTCTCCCGAAGGATCCTCTCATCCCCGATCGCCCCGATGATCGTCCTTTCCTCTCCTTGGGAAACGTGGACCTTGAGTCCCAGGTTCTGGAGCTTTTCACTGATCCCGTCGATATCCGACTGGCTGGCACCCTGTTTCAGGACAATGATCATTCTTCATTTACCCCCATTGAAAGTTTCGGGACCGGGGTTCCGGACCCTTTTACGCGTCAACCCTCAAGGATATCCTCCAGGGCTTCAAGAAAGAGATCGTTTTCCGAGACCAGTCCCGGCGTGACCCGGATAGTTCCGGGGAGGCCATAGGCGGCCATCGGCCTTACGATGATCCCCTTTTCCAAAAGGCGGTTGTAGACATCCTGGCCATCCCGGCCCGCGAGATCGATAAGAAGAAAATTGGTGAAGGACGGGGTCACCGAAAGCCCCATCCCCTCGACGGCCTCCTGGATCCTGGCCATCTCAACCCGGTTGTGGGTCAGGGTCCTTTCCACGAATTCCTCGTCATCCAGAGCCGCGATGGCGGCTGCCTGGGAGACGTGATTGACGTTGAAAGGCTGGCGGACCTTCTCAATGAGCCGGGCGATCTCCTCGGGAACGGCGGCGTATCCGACCCGAAGTCCCGCAAGCCCGTAGATCTTCGAAAAGGTCCGGACGACCACCACAGGCCATCCTTCCCGGAGGAAATCCATGCCGTCGGGGAATTCCGGAACGTGCCTGGCGAACTCGAAATAAGCCTCATCGAGGACGAAAGGGACCCCTTCCGGAATCTTTTCCATGAACGTCCGCACCTCGCTGCTGGTCACGATCGTCCCGGTGGGGTTGTTGGGATTGGAAACGAAGATGAGCCTGGTCCGTTGGGTGATAGCCTCGGCAAGTCGGCCGAGATCGAACCGCAGCGACTCGTCCATGGGGATCTCGACCACCTCCCCCCCGTGCGCCAGGGCCGCAAGGCGGTAGACGACAAAGGTCGGCCATGCGTAGAGGGAATGCCCCCCCTCGGAAAGAAAAATCTGGGTCATGAGCTCGAGGATCTCATTGGACCCGTTGCCCACCACGATCATTTCCCTGGGAATCCCAAGATGGTGAGACAGCTTTTCCTTCAGTTCCCAGTGGGCTCCATCAGGGTACCTGTGGACCTCCTCCACCGCTTTTCTGGCAGCTTCAAGGGCTTTCGGGGAGGCTCCGAGAGGGTTTTCATTGGAGGCGAGCTTGATGATCCGGGGAAGGTTTTTCTCCCTGGCCAGTTCCCCGATGGGCTTCCCTCCGCTGTAGGGCATCAGGTTGTCAATGCCGGGGTGCGCAGGTCGAAACCGCATGCTCATATTCTGACTCCCGTTTATTTGCAATTAAAAAATCACTTATAAACAATAAGTTATTAATCAGGATTAATGCAGAGCATGAAGTGTGGAACCGGAAGGCGGCTTACCCTCTCCCCGCCCGGGGATAACTCCCCAGGACCTTCATTTCAACGCAATATTCCTTCACTTTCTTAAGGGTCTCCCGGACATGGGGATCGTCCCGGTGTCCTTCAACATCAATAAAGAAAAGATAATCCCAGGCTTTTTTCCTGGAGGGTCTGGATTCGATCTGGGTCAGGTTGACGCCGCTTTCCCCGAAGGGTTTTAAAATCTCGTAAAGGGCCCCGACGCGATCCTTGATGGTCAGGACAACAGAGGTCTTGTCGTCCCCCGTTGGTTCCGGTTTTTCCGATGAGAAGACGAGAAAGCGCGTCATGTTCTCATCCCAGTCCCCGATATCCCGAACGAGGATGGGAACTTCATAGATTTCGGAGGCCAGTTCGGCGGCCACGGCGGCAGCCTTTTCCATTTCCGCGCAGAGGGCGACCGCTTCGGTGGTGCTTCGGGCGTCCTTGATTTTGGCTCCCGGGAGATTCCTTTCCAGCCATCGCCGGCATTGAGCAAGGGCCTGGGGGTGGGAATAGACCGTGCGGACCCCCTCCAGGCTTTCCTCCCGGGTAAGAAGCATGTGCCGGATTGGAAGGATGATCTCCCCGGAAATGTTCAGATCGGAATCCACCAGGAGGTCCAGCGTGGAGGTCACGATCCCCTCATTGGAGTTTTCCACGGGGGCTACCCCCCTCTGCACGAACCCCTGCTGAACCATGGAAAAGACATCCCCGATGGTTTCGGCGGGAATGTACCGCGCGCCGCTGCCGAAAACCCGCCGAGCCGCCTGATGGGTGAACGTGGCCTCGGGTCCGAGATAGGCGATCTTTACGGGGTCACCTGCCGGCTTCATCCCTGAAAATCCCTATCCTGCGAAACTTGGCCCACCGGTCCTCAACGAGCTCCTCAGGCGTCAAGGCCGACAATTCCTCAAGATGCTTCCAGACCACTTCGCCGACATTGAGGGCTGTTTCCTGATAATCCAGGTGGGCCCCGCCCAAAGGCTCCTTGATCACTTCTTCCACAATCCCGTTGTCGAGGCTGTCCCTGGCGGTCAGCTTCATGGCTTCCGCGGCGTCTTTCGCGTAATCCTGGCTCTTCCAGAGGATAGCGGCGCACCCTTCGGGGGAAATCACGGAATAAATGCTGTTTTCGAGCATGAGGACCCTGTTGGCCACCGCCAGCGCCAGGGCTCCCCCGCTTCCCCCTTCCCCGGTTATGACGGTGACGACGGGGACGGTAAGGTCGGACATCTCAATGAGATTCCGGGCAATTGCCTCGGCCTGGCCTCGTTCTTCCGCCTCGATGCCGGGGAAAGCCCCAGGGGTGTCCACCAGGGTCAGGATGGGAAGATGAAATCTCTCGGCCAGCTTCATCAGACGAAGGGCCTTGCGGTACCCTTCGGGGTGGGGCATGCCGAAATTCCGGGAAACCTTCTCCTTGGTGTTGCGGCCCTTCTGGTGCCCTATCACCATGATCGGCTTCTCATGAAACCATGCCGTCCCCCCCACGATGGACCTGTCATCCCCGAAGCACCGGTCCCCATGCAGTTCGATGAAATCCTTCATCAGGATCTGGATGTAATCGAGGGTGTAGGGCCGCAGCGGGTGTCTGGCAATCTGCGTCCTTTGCCACCTGTTAAGACCGGAGTAAAGATCGCGCCGCATCCGGGCGAGTTTTTTCTCGAGACGCTGGATGTCGTCGGAGAGGTTTACACCGTTTTCCACCGCGTTCATCTGCCTTAACTCGCTGATCCGTCTTTCCAGCTCAGCAAGGGGCTTTTCGAATTCCAGATAGCCTTCAACCATGTCAAGTGGCCTCGCTCGCCTTTCCTAACCGCAACCGCCGGAAGATTTCCGGAAGTCGACGCACCCCGCGGGGGGCGCCCGGATACAGGGCCATTATCCCGGGTCATATATCCGCTATCCGCGAGGAAAGGGAAAACCACGCTTCTCCCTTTCCGTGAAGCAAAAAGTCCCGCATCGGACTTTTCGCGATTCTATTAACCCTTACTATCTCCGGAAAAAATTCCGCTGTCAAACGAAGGTCACGGCCCCCGGCCCGAAAACCCCCTCAACCTTTCCGATCATTTCGTCGGACGGATCAACCAGATAATCCTCGGAGAGGCTGATCACTGCTTCCGATCTTGCGGGGATCGTCAGTTTCAGCTGAACCCTGGATCTGCCCGGGTAACCCTTCAGAATTTCCTTCAGTTTTTCCAGATCCTGGTCTCCCACGCCGATGGCCGAGCAGCTGATCTGGATGCCCTTCGAGACCTTTTTTCGATAGTCCTCAAAAAGTTCCAGCTTCTGGGCCTTGATCTTGGGGTTTTCCTCATCCAGATCCACGGTGCCCTGAACCAGATAGGGCCCCTCCATGGAGAGAGCCGGCCCTGCTTCCCGAAAGACATCGGCAAAAAGAACCACCTCGGCGGTGCCGAAAAGGTCCTCGAGGGTCAGAAAGGCCATCCTTTCCCCTTTCCGGGTACTGATCTCCTTAATGCTCTGCTTCATGCCCGCGACGCGGACTTCCTGTCCGGTGTTGAGCTCTCTTAGCCTTCCCAGGTCCGAGGTGACGAACCGTTCCATCTCCTTCCGGAATTTTTCCAGGGGGTGTCCGCTGACATAAAACCCAAGGCTCTCCTTCTCGAAGGACAGGCGCTGCTGCTCGGACCAGGGATCCACCTCGGGGAGTTCCTCTTTCACCGCATCCCTGATCACCCCGTCGAAAAGGGCGATCTGGCCGTTTTTACGATCCCTCTGGGACCTTTGCCCCCTCTCCAGGGCCTGATCGAGAAAGGCGAGAAGCCGGGCCCTGTGGCCGCCGAGATCGTCGAAGGCGCCGGCTTTGATGAGGCTCTCGATAACCCTCCTGTTGACTTTCCTCAGATCCGCCCGCCCGGTGAAATCCCCCAGGGAATGGAACTTGCCCCCTTCTTTCCTCTGTCCGAGGATCTCTTCCAGAGCGGCGCCTCCAACATTCTTCACGGCCCCGAGTCCGAAGCGGATATCCTGCCCCTCAACGGTGAAGGGGGTTTCCGAGAGGTTGATATCCGGGGGAAGAAGCCTAAGGCCCATTTCCCTGCAAACGGCTATGTGCTGGGTCACCTTGTCCGAGTTGTCCATTTCGCTAGTCAGCAGGGCGGCCATGAACTGGGAAGGATAGTGGGCTTTCAGGTAGGCGGTGCGATAGGCAATCAGGGCATAGGCGGCGCTGTGGGATTTATTGAAGCCGTAACCGGCGAAAAAAGCGAGGGTATCGAAAATGGAACCGGCCTTTTTCTCCGGTGTCCCCTTCTTTCGGCACCCGTCCAGGAACCTTGCGCGCTGTTTCTCCATTTCCTCGGGGAGTTTTTTTCCCATGACGCGCCTTAGGTTGTCCGCCTCGCCGGGGCTGTACCCGGCAAGCTCGACGGCAACGCGCTTAACCTGTTCCTGGTAGACGATGACGCCGTAGGTATCGGCAAGGATCTGGGAAAGCTCGGGAAATTCGTAGGAGATCTTCTGCCGGCCATGTTTCCGGTTGATGAAATCCGTAACCATCCCCGCCCCCAGAGGGCCCGGCCGGTAGAGGGCCACCAGGGCGATCAGGTCCTCGAAACACTCGGGCTTCATCTTGACCAGGAGGTCTTTCATGCCGGAGCTTTCCAGCTGGAACACCCCGTCGGTGTCGCCCGAGGCAAGAAGCCGGTAGGTCGGGGCATCCTCAAGGCTGAGGCGATTCATGTCCAGACGTTCTTCACCCAGTTCTTCCCTGCGGCGGTTCACCAGGTCAATAGCGTGTTGAAGGAGGGTAAGGGTCCGCAGCCCGAGAAAATCGAACTTGACGAGCCCCACGGACTCGAGCTCCTTCATGGCATACTGGGTCAGGATGCTCTCATCCTTCGCGTTTCTGTACAGGGGCACCCTTTCGGTAGTGGGAACATCGCTGATAACCACTCCGGCCGCATGCGTTGAGGCGTGCCTGTGAAGCCCCTCGATCTTCTGTGCCAGTTCAAGGAGATCGGCGATGCGCTTCTCCTTCTTCATGGCATCCTTGAGGCGAGGCTCCTGTTCGATGGCGGCCGAGAGCTTGATCCCGGGGACCTCGGGAACCAGCTTGGCGATCTGGTCCACCTCGGCGTAGCTCATGTCAAGAGCCCTTCCCACGTCGCGGATAGCACCCCGGGCCGCCATGGTTCCAAAGGTTATGATCTGGGCAACCTTGTCCTCACCGAATTTCCCGGACACGTATCGAATGACTTCATCTCGCCTGTCCATGCAGAAATCCACATCGATATCAGGCAGGCTGATGCGTTCCGGGTTCAGGAACCTCTCGAAAATAAGGCCGTATTGCATGGGGTCAAGATCCGTAATGCCCAGGGAATAGGCGACCAGGGATCCGGCCGCGGACCCCCTTCCCGGTCCCACGGGAATCCCCTCTTCCCTGGCGTGCTTGATGAAATCCCAGACGATGAGGAAATATCCCGAAAAACCCATGCTCGTGATTGTTTCGAGTTCACTCCCCAACCTGGCTTTGTAGGCCTCCACGACCTTTTCCCGGTCGCCTTCCGGCACCCTTTCCAGCACTACCTCGATCCGTTTTTCGAACCCCGACCTGACCTCTTCCGCCAGAAAGGACTCCTCGGTCCTTCCGGAGGGGACCGGAAACCTCGGAAGATGGGTTTTATGCATGGGGATCTCGAGATTGCACATTTCCGCAACCGCGAGGGTGTTGGAGAGAGCCTCGGGATAATCCCTGAAATGGATCTGGAGCTCCTCGGCGGATTTCAGATAGAGCTCCTGGGCATCCATTCTCATACGATCTTCATCGTTGACGGTTTTCCCCGTCTGGATGCACAGAAGGACATCGTGCATCCTGGCGTCTTCCCTCTTCAGGTAGTGGACATCATTGGTGGCCACCAGACCGATGCCAAGATCCCTGGACAGACGCACGATCCCCTCGTTGGCCCTGACCTGATCCTTGAGGCCATTGTGCTGCATTTCCAGGAAATAATGCTCCCCGAAAACGTCCCTGTACCAGGCCGCGGCCTCCAGGGCCCCTTCCTCGTCGCCTCTGATGATCCTGTTGGCGACTTCTCCTTTGAGGCAGGCCGAGAGGGCCACCAGCCCCTCCCGATGCTCCTCAAGGATCTCCCGGTCGATCCTTGGCTTGCGGTAAAACCCCTCAAGATAGGACATGGAGGAAAGCTTGATGAGGTTGCGATACCCTGTGAGATCTCTGGCCAGGAGGACAAGGTGGTAGGCGGATTCCCCGTTCTGTCCGGGCTTCCGGTCAAAACGGCTGCCGGGGGCGATATAGAATTCCTCCCCGATGAGGGGCTTGATGCCCACGGCGCGCGCGCTTTTATAGAAATCCACCACACCGAACATGGCCCCATGGTCGGTGATGGCCAGGGCGGGAAACTTCATCTTGGCCGCGTGTTCGGTGAGATCCGCGACGCGGCAGGCCCCGTCCAGAAGGCTGTAGGAGGTGTGGACATGCAAATGAACGAATTCGGAATGCTTCATAAAAAAATCCCGGTTCTGTGTCTGTTGATGCCTTTCCTGGCCATGCCGCTCTCTTTACACCCGAATTTTCCGCTGCGGGGAAGATTTGGGCATCAGCAGCGGAACCGGAATTTTTTTATTCCCATTCGATGGTGGCCGGAGGTTTTGAGCTGACATCGTAGACGACCCGGTTAACCCCGCGCACCTCGTTGATTATCCTGTTGGAGATCCTTCCCAGCAGGTCGTAAGGGAGAGGGTACCAGTCGGCGGTCATCCCGTCGAGGCTGGCCACAGCCCTCACCGCAACGACATTCTCGTAGGTCCTCTCATCCCCCATCACCCCCACAGTCCTGACGGGCAGCAGGACCGCGAAGGCCTGCCAGATAACGTCATGCAGACCGGATGCCCGGATCTCCTCGCGGACAATGGCGTCGGCCTGCCGCAGCGTCTCAAGAGATTCCTCGTCCACACATCCAAGCACCCGGATGCCAAGGCCGGGCCCCGGGAACGGATGCCTCATAAGGATCTCCTCGGGCATCCCCAACTCCCGGCCCACCTCCCGGACCTCATCCTTGAAAAGCTCCCTGAGGGGTTCCACAAGCGTAAGATCCATCTTTTCGGGGAGACCTCCGACGTTGTGATGGCTTTTGATCGTCGAGGATGGCCCCTTGAAGGAAACGCTCTCGATGACGTCGGGATAGAGGGTACCCTGGGCCAGAAACTCCATTTTCCCCAGTTTTTTGGCTTCGATCTCGAAATGCCGGATAAACTCGTTTCCAATGATGACCCTTTTGCGTTCCGGGTCCGAGACATTTTTCAGTTTTTCCAGAAAATGACGGCCGACATCGAGAACGACCAGCGGAATATGGAAATAGTCCCTGAAAACGGTCTGGACCCGCTGGACCTCTCCCTTTCGAAGGAGGCCGTTGTCTACAAAAACACAGGTCAGGCGGTCGCCAATGGCCCTGTGGACCAGAACGGCCACAACGGAGGAATCCACCCCTCCGGAAAGGGCGCAAAGCACCCGGCCATCCTCCCCCACGGTATCCCGGATCCTCTCGATGGCCATGTCGATATAAGACCTGGCCGTCCAGACAGGGCTGAGCCCGCAGATCCGGTAAAGGAAGTTCTCCAGCATCTCGATCCCCCGGGGGGTGTGGACGACTTCAGGATGGAACTGGACGGCAAAAATCCGCCTGGAACCGTCCCGCATGGCGGCAACGGAGGAATTTTCGGTGTGCGCGACAGGGATAAAACCACGGGGAGGGGCATCGATCCCGTCTCCGTGACTCATCCAGACCTTGACGAGATCCCCGTCCCCCTTCCCGAACCCGCTGAACAGATCGTCATTTTCATCGATCTGGAGCATGGAGGGACCATATTCCCTCTTCCGCGCGGGTCCGACAGATCCTCCGAACACCCTGGTGATGAGCTGCATGCCGTAACAGATCCCGAGGACCGGGACGCCCAGTTCAAAGAGTTCCCGGGGCACCCCGGGGGACTTTTCATCCAGAACGCTCGCGGGGCTCCCGGAGAGGATGATCCCGCAGGGGCGAAAGGCTTTAATTTGGCCAATGGAGACCGTACAGGGAAGAATTTCGCAATAGACCTTCAGCTCCCGGACACGCCGGGCGATCAGCTGGGTGTACTGGCTCCCGAAGTCGAGGATCAGGACCTTCTCTTCATGGATATCCGTCTTTGCCACAGATCCTCCGGCGCCCAAGGAATAAGCGTTGAATGTCTTAATAATTTTTTAATTTTTACAATTGGTTATAGATTTTACTTAATGTTTGACTTTATTTTATTCATGTTAAACCTAATATTCTGGACATCAGACGTTGGTCGCTGGACGTTCCTTAATCCAGCCAGTAATTGGGCGCCTCCTTGGTGATGATAACGTCGTGGACGTGGCTCTCCTTCAGACCGGCGGAGGTTATCTGGACATAACGGGTCTTGGTCCTGAGCTCCTCGAGGTTCCGGCAGCCCGTGTATCCCATGCCGGCCCTCAAGCCGCCGAGAAGCTGGAAAACGGCCGCTGAAAGAGGGCCTCTATGGGGAACACGACCCTCGATCCCCTCCGGAACCAGTTTTGCCTCCACGTCCACAGCCCCCTGGAAATAACGGTCCTTGCTCCCCTTTGTCATGGCTTCGATAGAACCCATGCCCCGGTACACCTTGTAGG
>JAFGWO010000047.1 GCA_016937135.1 Pseudomonadota bacterium | reverse complement strand
GGAGCCCAGGAAAAAGGGCTTCATTGATAAGCTTCTGGGTAAAAAATAGGATTTACATCGCACAGAAGGCGGCCTTTCCGGCCGCCTTTTTTATTGGATATCGTCCTTTTTCCCTGGCATGTGGTTTGCTTTAGCCGGGGTGATGATATCGTCAGCCCGACACCGGGAAACCCCCCGAAGCCGTGGGTCACTAAGCTTTCCTGCCTTTGTCCTTGCCGTTTCCATCCTGACGGGAAGTTTTTTTGGCAACTTCATCCTTCCGGATTCCGGACGCTGGATCCCGTTCATTTTTCCAGGATTCGGCCTTGCCTCCCTTGTATGTCCAACCCCGATAACCCTGGCCGCCGTGGGAATGACGGGGGGCATCCTCTTGGAAAATATAAGGCTGGAGGCGCATCGAAAGAGACATATCCTCGCGGGGTCGGATATCACCCTTGAGGGCACAGTCGTAAAAACGACCCCCGGCAGGTTCGGAAACGTGGATATGGAGTTACGGGTCAGGGATGTTCTCTGGCTTGAGAGATCACCTTTCCGGGCCAAAGTGATCATCGGAGTTTCCGGGTCGGACGTGCCTCCCCCCGGAAGCAGGATCCGGATCAGGGCCGTTATGGGAACCTCCCCTCCAGGTGACGTCAGGGGCAGACAGGTCCGGGGCCGCGCAGGGGAGGGGGCCATCATTGTCCATCCTCCTGTTTTTCCATTGATTCAGCGCGGTCGCGAAAGGCTTTCAGAGGTCCTTGACCGATCCCGTGACCCAACCGCTGGGCTGCTTGGGGCCATCTGCCTGGGAGAACGATGGCGGGTTTCCAATTCCCTCAAAACCATTCTGAGCCGGACTGGGGTCTATCATTTCCTTGCGGTTTCCGGTGTCCACCTTTTTTCGGCCGTCCTTCCCGTGATCCTCCTGGTGCGTCTGTGCACGATGTTGGCGGGCGCCGACAGGACCGGCTGGAAAAGGCTTCTGATACCGGTTCTGGGCATCGCAACCCTTTGGGCCTACCTGTCCCTGGCGGGCATCAGCTCCTCGGCCCTCCGGGCCGCGGTGTTCCTTCTTCTCGTCTGGGCGAGGGGTATTTTCAGGCGCCTCGGGGATTCCTACTCCATGCTGGCATGGTGCGTTGTGCTCATCGCCTGCCTCAGCCCCCGCGATCAGCCGGATCCCTCCCTCCTTTTGTCTGCCGGGGCCGTTCTGGGAATCCTTTGCGCTTTTGACGGAGGAAGGGGATGGACAGGGAAAGCATTGGGGGCAACGGTGGGGGCCATGCTGTTTACCCTTCCCCTGTCCGTTTGGTACTCAAAGGGGATCCCCCTTGTTTCCCCTCTATCCAACATCGCGGCCGGGGCCGTTTTCGGGACGGTCCTTATTCCCTTCGCTGTCCTGGTGGTCCTGGCGGCCTGTTTTGCGCCTGTTCCATCAGAGCTCCTGGTTAAATTCTGGTGTGCATTGGCCGATCCGGTCCTTGGCTTCCTGACCTGGGTCTCCTCTTTCGAATACTCCTTTGTGATTCTTTCCGGAACGGGGTGCCTGGCGGCCACCCTTTGCTGTCTGGTTGCCCTGGCGGTCTGGAAGATGATGCGGTTCACACTCCCCTCAGGGCTCGTTCTTTTTCTCGGGGTCGTTCTTTTCAGTGCCGGTTTTGAATATGTCCACGAGGTTTTTTTATCCGACAGGACGGTGGTCTGTTTTCCCCGGGTCGGTCAGGCGGATGCGGCCATTTTAAAGCATGGATCAACCACTATCCTTGTCGATACGGGCAACCCGCCAGGCCCTGGCCGGGTTTCGCCCGTGGCGTCCGCCCTCGCCGGAATGGGAACCAGGAAAATAGACGCTGTTTTTCTGACCCATGCCCACCCCGATCATATCGGGGGTTTTGAGGAGATCGCCCGCAGGTGGGCGATAAAAACACTTTTCCTTCCTTATGTGGAAAAGGATCCCGGAAGATGGACCTCCATACTAGGTTCTCTTCCTGCGGATGTGGGAGTTGTTTCCCTCGCCATGGGTGACGAGATTGTTGCCGGAGACCTTCGTTTCACCGTTCTTGGGCCTTCCCCCGGGTGGACCCCGGATTGGGGGGAAAATGAGGGTTCCCTTCAGCTGTATGTCAAGGGAGGGGGGATCGAGGCCCTTTTCACGGGAGATGCGTCATGGGATCAGGTTTCCGACGCCCTTCCCCGCGTGAGCGGGATGAATCTGATGAAAATCCCTCACCATGGAAGCCGGAACGGATTCCCACCCGCGGAACTCGAAGGGAGGATATCGAGTCTGGCAAAAGACCGAAACCTGATCGGGGTTATTCCCGCGCCGCCCCCGGGCGACGGCTCTGCGCTGCCTGCCCCCGAAGTGGTGGACTGGTTTGAAACCAGGGGAATCCCCTGTTTTTTTACGGGAGTCGGGAAGGGCATCTGTTTCGGGATCAAAACTCAATCGGGGATCCAGGCCGCAAAGACACCTCGAAGTCCTTCTGGCGGTCCGGCGACTCTTGTTGACATCGCATGTCCGTTCTGATACTGAAAAGTGTTATTTCCTATTAATTTTGGTAAGTTACATTCAGGGAGAGCCCATGGCCATTTCCAGGATCCTGGTCGTTGATGACGACCGATTTTCCCGGGAGTTCTGCCGCCAGATCCTCGAAGAGGATGGCGATCTTGAGGTATTCGAGGCCCAGGACGTCGACTCCGCCATGAATATCGTCCGGCAGGGAAAAATCGACCTCGTCATTTCGGATATGGTGATGCCGGGGAAAAGCGGTCTGGATTTCATGGAGCTTCTTCGCCTGGAGGCGCCCGGTCTGAAAATGATCCTTATCACCGGGTTCGGGACGGTCCAGAATGCCGTCAAGGCCATGAAAATGGGTGCCCTGGATTACATCAGCAAACCCCTCAATCCGGATGAATTCAAGATCGTTGTCCGCCGGGCCCTTGACCAGGCTAAGCTGGCGGAGGAAAACAAGGAGCTTAAAAACAGCCTGAAGCTCTACGGCGTCAGCAGCCGGATTTCGAGGACCATCGAGATTGAGGAGCTCTATCACCTCATATTCGATCTCATGATCCAGGAAATCGGGGCGACCCGTGGGTTTCTCTACGTCATAGACCATGAGAACGGCGAATCCAGCATCATCCTCTCGGAGGGGTTCGACGCCGGGGAGAACAAGGAAATCGACCGGAGACTGTTTGAGGAATACCGGGATGAACTGGCCGGGATCAACGTGCCTCAGGTGATCGACAGTGCCTCGCCCGTCAGCATCAAGTACCGTTCCAGCACGGATCCGATCCAGTCCCTCCTTTTTATTCCATTGCGCAACAAGGGGGATCTGGTCGGCATGGTGGTTTTTTTCGACACCGAGAGGGCAGGGGCTTTCGGGGAAAGGGAGAAGAGGGTTGCCTCCTTTCTTTGCGAGCAGGCCAACGGGGCACTGGAAAATGCCCTCCTTTATTCAAAAGCAAAGATCCTGACGATCACGGATGATCTGACGAGCGTCTTCAACTACAGATATTTAAACAATATTCTTGACCGGGAACTGGTCCGGGCACAACGTTTGAAATCCTCGATGTCGGTCCTGTTCCTGGATCTGGATTCCTTCAAAAAAGTCAATGATCATCACGGACACCTCCTCGGCAGCAAAATCCTCGTGGAGATGGCCGGTCTTCTGAAAAACGCGGTGAGAAAGGTGGACGCGGTCGCCCGCTACGGAGGCGATGAGTATATCATCGTTCTGACGGACACCAACTCGAAGGGCGCCATGATCGTCGCCGAAAGGATTCGCCAGATGGTGGAGGAGCATGTTTTCCTCGAAGAGGAAAACTACCGGATCAGGCTCACTATTTCCATTGGCGTGGCATCCTATCCGGAGCATGGCGTGAACAAGGTGGAGCTTCTCCACCTTGCCGACGATGCCATGTATAAAGGAAAATACGGCCGGAAGAACGTGGTCTACGTCGCGACTCCCGGGGAAAACACTCTGGACGGAAGGATGGATCCGGCGCCGGATTAAGGGAGAAGCACGGGTTTGAGCATTTCAATCAGGGCAATCAGGGGATTTCGGGATATTGGCCCCGATGAAGCCTATCGTCACCGTTTTATTGAGGACCAGGCCAGGGATCATTTTTCCCTTTATGGCTACAGGGAGGTCCGTCTCCCGATTCTGGAGCCAACAGAGCTTTTCGCCCGGGGGATCGGTGAGGGGACCGATATCGTCGAGAAAGAGATGTATACTTTCCAGGACCGGAACGGCACGAGCCTCACCTTGAGGCCGGAAGGGACCGCATCCGCCATGAGGGCCTACCTTGAGGGAGGATGGAGCGCCCAGGGCGGCATTGCCAAGATCTTCTATCACGGGCCGATGTTCCGGTATGAACGGCCTCAAAAGGGCCGCTACAGGCAATTCTACCAGATCGGCCTTGAAGCTATAGGAGGCGCAGGTCCGTTGGTCGATGCCGAGGTGATAACCCTCCTTTCCCGTTTTTTCAATAAAATGGGGGTCGATGATGTGAGGATCCTGGTGAACTCCCTCGGGTGTCCCTCATGCCGTCCGGTTTATCGGCAGGCCCTGGTGGATTTTCTCGAGGGAGTCGAGGAAGACCTCTGCTCGAATTGTGTGCGAAGGATCACTGTGAACCCTCTCCGGGTCCTGGACTGCAAGGTGCCTTCGTGTCGGGAGGCGATGGACGGGGCCCCGGGAATGCTCTCTTTTCTCTGTGCGGATTGCCGGGAACATTTTTCCAAAGTCCAGGAGGTCCTTGAGGCCGCAGGTGTTGTTTCCACGGTTGATCCCGGCATCGTGAGGGGACTCGACTATTACAGCAGGACCGCCTTTGAGGCGGTGTGCGACCGCCTTGGAGCCCAAAGCGCTGTCGCGGCAGGGGGCCGCTATGACTTCCTTGCCGCTGAAATGGGCGGCGATGCCCCGGGGATCGGTTTTGCCCTGGGTGTAGAGAGGCTGGCCATGCTGATGGATTGGGAAAGCCGGCCCTCGCCGTCCCTCGATTTTTTTGTGGCCGCTGCCACCCCCGCTTCCCGAACCCCGGTCCTTCGACTTGCCGAGAGACTCAGGGCCGCCAGCAAGGCCGTTGGAATAGATCTCGAGGAGAAAAGTCTCAAGGCTCAGATGAGGCAGGCCGGAAAAACAGGGGCTGCCCGGGTGATCATACTGGGGGACGATGAAATGCGGTCAGGGACCCTTCAGATCAGGGATTTTACAACCGGGAATCAAGAGACCGTCACGGAAAAGGAATTTTTCAGATCTTTCTGCGGGGAACCTTCCCCTACGAAAGGAGAATCTTGATGGATATGTCCGGAAGCCTCAAGGCCACCAATCTGCTTTCCCTCCTTAAAGAAGCCCAAAGCGGCTCGTTTTCAGGGAACCTGACTCTGAAAGGCAAAATGGGTCTTGCCTCCATCACCCTCAAGGGAGGCCGGATTGTGCAGGTACGGGAACCCAGGATGAGGAGCCGACTGGGTCGGCACCTGGTAAGTCGAAACATAATCACCGAGAAGGAGCTTCAGGGCGCTCTTGGTGTCCAGAAACAAAAAGGGGAGGGCACTTTCATCGGACAGATCCTGATCGAAAAGGGCGTCATCGATCAGAAAACCCTGGATCTGGCGATGAAGGGGGTCCTTGAAGATTCGCTGGTCCACCTTTTTTCCTGGGGCAACGAGGGGTTGTACAGGATGGAGGAGGAAAAGGATGTTCCCGGCGTGCCCGTCGAGCATCTTCCCCTGGAGGAACTGGCCTCGAGAGCTTCCCATCTGGCCACCGCCGTGGAGGATGAATGGGCTTTGGAGCAGATCGTTTCGGACCAGGAACGGATAGGGGGGGAGATAAGGGAAGAGATCCTCCAGGCCATCCGCCGGGTCAGCCAGAAGCTCCGGGAGCTCAAACCCAAGGAAGTGGTTCTCCTGGTCGAGGACGAGATGCTGATGCGGGAGATGTTCCGCGACAAACTCACGGCCTTCGGGTTTGACGTAGATGCCGTGGAGTCTCCCCATAAGGCCCTCGACAAGCTTGCGGAATATGATCGCACAGGGAAGATCCCAATTATCATCTCGGACCTGATCATGCCCACCCTGAGCGGAAAAGGGATCTTCGGCGGTCTGGAGCTTCTGGAGGAGATCCAGAAAACCTACAGCCACATTCCGGTCATCGTCAATACGTCCTATCCTGATGCCACCATCAGGAGGAGGGCCCTTTTCCTGGGCGCCACCTACTACATAAGCAAGCCAGAGAAAAAGGACACTCCCCTTGACCGGCTGGAAAGTCAGCTGAATCTCTTCATCGAGGAGGTAGCCCTCTGCATCCAGAACGTCATCCAGAGACATGAGGTCTATTTCGAGCGCGATCAGCAGAATATCCTCAGGGAGGAGCTTCTTTCCCAGTTGATCCAGTCCCGGGAAGAGCTGCTTAAAGTCGGGGAGGTTGTCGAGAGGGATACCACGGACATAAGATTCCTGGCCGAGACAAGCACCAGGATGGTCAGGGACAAGAGCCTGGGGAAGATGGCGGAAGTCCTCGTCCGGTTCGCCGCGAGGGAAATCGATCGTTGCGCCGTTCTACTCGTCAGGAAAAACCAGGTGATGGGTTTTTATGGCGGAGACCGGCGGCCGGGAGGGGAAAATTTCAATCAAAGGATAAAAACCCTCAATTTTGAGCTTGACCGTTCTTCCCTCCTTAAAAAGGCAGTGGAGGCAAAGAAGCTGATAACGGAGGAAAACCCGGGAGCCAGTCTGGGCGCGGCGTTGTCCGGCGCCCTGGGCGATCCGGAACCGAGGTTTACGGTGGTTTTTCCCCTTCTCGTCCAGAACACAGTTGTGGCCCTTCTTTACGGGGATGTCGTCCCGGGGGGCGTTCCGCCCAGGGACAATGACTCCCTTGAGATCCTCCTTAACCTCGCATCCCTGTCCCTGGAGATCCAGCAGCAGCAGGCTGTTATTGCCCGGCTTAGAAAACTCTCCGGCTAAAAGGCGCCAGGACCAACCGTTTCCATTTTACCTGCGGAGGATATTTTTGGAAAAATCCCCTGAAATTCTCGATTCCCTGGGCGACTGGCGCCGTTCCCACAACTGCGGGGAGCTTGACAAAAACCATGTCGGGGAAAGGGTCCTCCTGGCCGGATGGGTGCTCCGAAGGAGGGACCACGGTGGTCTCATATTTGTCGATCTGAGGGATCGATGGGGCATCACCCAGGTGGTTTTTAACCCGGACCGCGATCCCCAGCCCCATCGCAAGGCTGAGGATATCCGCTCCGAATACGTCATCGCTGTGAGGGGGGAGGTCATGGAGAGGCCCGCGGGGATGGTGAACCCGGACCTTTCCACTGGTGAGATCGAGATTTTCGTCGATGAGATGAAGCTTTTAAACACCAGCTTGACGCCCCCTTTCCCCATCGATGAAAGGGAGGGAAAGGATACAGCGGAGAGTGTGAGGTTAAAATACCGCTATCTGGACCTCCGGAGGGAAACCTTGCGGGAGAATATGGTCCTGCGTTCCCGGGTTTCCCAGTTTGCAAGGGAGTTTCTCTGCCGCGAGGGTTTTCTGGAGATCGAAACCCCCTTTTTGACGAAAAGCACGCCTGAGGGCGCCCGTGATTTTCTTGTTCCCAGCAGGATCCAGCCAGGTTCCATGTATGCCCTTCCCCAGTCCCCCCAGCTGTTCAAGCAGTTGCTGATGGTCGCCGGTTTTGACCGTTATTTCCAGGTGGTCCATTGCTTCCGTGATGAAGACCTGAGGGCGGACCGCCAGCCGGAATTCACCCAGATCGATGCAGAGATGTCCTTCACCGACGAAGACGGGATACTTCAGATCATGGAGAGAATGATTTCGGGGATCTTTCATTGCGCCCTCGGGGTCGAGATCCCAACACCCTTTCCACGGTTGACTTACTCCGAGGCGATCGACCGGTTTGGCCTGGACAGGCCGGATACCCGTTTCGGCATGGAACTGGTGGACCTTTCCGACGTTCTGGCACGGACGGAAGCCCGCGTCTTTACCGAAACGGTCAGGAACGGCGGGATCATAAAGGCCCTGACCTTGAAAGGCGGCGGCGTGCTCTCCCGCAAGGACCTGGATGACCTCACGGGATTCGTCGGCATTTACGGGGCCAAAGGCCTTGCCTGGTTCAAAAGCAATCCCAATGGATGGCAGTCTCCCCTTGCGAAATTCATCGGGGAAGAGGAGCGGGGGGAAGTTTCCCGAAGGGCCTCTTTCGGGGAGGGGGACCTTCTTCTCGTCGTGGCCGGTGTCCCCTCGATGGTGAATGAGTCTCTCGGGCAGCTGCGGGTCCACCTTGGGGAAAAATTCGGGTTGATCCCGGAGGGAAGGCTCGACTTTCTCTGGATTGTCGAATTCCCTCTTTTTGAGTTCGATAAACAGGAGGGGCGCTTCAGCTCCCTCCATCACCCTTTCACATCCCCCATGGACGAGGATCTGCCTCTCCTGGAAACGGACCCGGGCAGAGTGCGCGCGAGGGCCTATGACATGGTCCTGAACGGTTCCGAAATCGGCGGGGGATCCATCCGCATCCATCGGGAGGATATCCAGGCCAGGGTGTTCGAGCTCCTGAAAATAGGGGAGGAAGAGGCGAGGGAGAAGTTCGGTTTTCTGCTGGATGCCCTGAAATACGGGGCGCCGCCCCATGGAGGGATCGCCTTCGGGCTGGACCGGATCCTGATGATCCTCGCCGGGACCGATTCCATACGGGATGTGATTGCCTTTCCAAAGACACAGAAGGCCTCCTGTCTTCTCACCGGGGCCCCGGGTCCTGTGGAGGGGTCCCAGCTTTTGGAGCTGGGTCTCCGGTTGCGCAGGGCCTGATCCCGGGCAATCCTTCCCGGAAAACGGTTTGCGGATGGAAATCGCCGGAATTTTTTCGGCCGCTGTCCCGTTCTGCCCCTTAGACCCCCGCAAGTTTGAAATTCGTCGGTTAAACCCCTTGACACGGAACGGCTGGAGTGCTCATACTGTATACAGTATACGGAATGTATCCCTAACGGATTTCAGGCCTCGGCCGAAACGGGCCAGCGCATCCCCCCTCCGCCGGTCCGGACGGAAAAGGCCGATTCGAAGGGGGGCGGTGAACTCACTGCCCCCCTTCTTTTTTTAATTTCATGGATCCATGAAATTTGATAGATTCATATCCGAGTTGTTCTCCTGCCTTTTTCCTTCGCCATAAGACCGCCATCGCCGATAGGTTGGTCGTTTCTGCCTTTGCGTTAATCGGGAGGGCGGAGGGACGGGGAGGATTCGGGAGGCAGGGAATCCGGTTTTTTTAAAGGAATTTCGTCGAGAGAAAAGGGCCATGGTCAGGAAAAGAAGGGACAAGATCACCATAATCGGTGCGGGCAACGTCGGTTCTACAGCGGCCCATTGGGCCGCGGCGCGTCACCTTGGGGACATCGTCCTGGTGGATGTCCTCGAGGGGCTTGCGGAAGGCAAGGCCCTCGATCTGATGGCGACCGCCCCGGTAGAGCACACCGACTATTACGTCGTGGGTTCCAGCGGATATGAACACACCGCTGGCTCGGATGTCATTGTCATCACGGCCGGACTGCCCAGGAAACCAGGGATGAGCCGGGATGACCTCCTGATGAGGAATTTCGAGATCGTCAAAAGCTGTACGAATCAGGCGGCAAAACACAGTCCCGATGCCCTTATTGTTGTGGTCACCAACCCCCTTGATATCATGACCTACACCGTCAGGAGGATCAGCGGTTTTAAAAAAAACAGGGTCATGGGGATGGCCGGCCTGCTAGACAGCGCCCGGTTCCGCCTTTTCGTGGCCATGGAACTGGGGGTTTCCGTCGAAGACGTCAAGGCTTTTGTCATGGGCGGCCACGGCGACAGCATGCTTCCCCTCGTCCGTTACTGCTATGCTGGCGGGATCCCCATCGAGAAGCTCATCCCTCCTGCCCGTCTGGACGCGATCGTCGAAAGGACCCGGAACGCGGGAGCTGAAATCGTCGCCCTTATGGGAGACAGCAGCGCCTACTATTCACCGGCCGCGGCCACGGTGCAGATGGTCGAGGCAATCCTGAAGGACAAAAAGAGAATCGTGCCGGTTTCCGCATGTCTGGAGGGCGAATATGATGTCCTCGATGGAATGTACGTCGGTGTCCCGGTCATCCTCGGAGGAAACGGAGTGGAAAGGGTCCTGGAGATCGAGCTGACCCGGGAGGAGATGGATGGTCTGCAGAAATCGGTTGAGGATATCAGGGAAAGCATAAAGAAGCTTCCCTTTTAAGCGGTTGATCCGGGTCTTAATTGTTCCGGGAAGAGATGGGCCGGGGTCCGGTCTTTCTTCTTTTTTCAACGCCTCCCGGATTCCCTGAAGGCTTTTTCGCGAGCGGGGGCGAGGGAGGAAAGGACAGGGGTCTGAATGCGGGAAATAAAGGCTGAACTCATTACCTCAACACTGAAGGGCATGGTTGTGGAGTCGGCCTATCATCTCGGTGAGGACGTTATTGGCGCTCTAAAGGCGGGTCTGGAAAGGGAGACCTCCCCCCAGGGCAGGGAGATCCTCCGGCAGCTCCTGGAGAACGCCCGAATCGCAGCCCAGGGAAGATTTCCCTTGTGCCAGGACACCGGTCTGGCCGTGGTTTTCGCTGAGCTGGGCCAGGAGGTCAGCATTGCGGGGGGCGGGCTGGATGCGGCCATCCATCAGGGGATCCGGGAGGGCTACGGGGAAGGCTATCTCCGCAAAAGCATGTGCCATCCCTTCACCAGGAAAAACACGGGCGATAACACCCCTGCGGTCATCCATGTAAAAGTGGTCCCCGGGGACAGGCTGAAGCTGATCTTTGCCGCCAAAGGCGGAGGCAGCGAAAACATGAGCCGCGTCACCATGCTAAGGCCGTCCGAAGGGAAGGCGGGGATCGTTGACTATGTCGTAGGGAGGGTCCGGGAGTCCGGAGCCAACCCCTGTCCGCCGGTCATCGTTGGAGTGGGAATCGGGGGCAGTTTTGAAAAGGCCGCATTGTTTGCGAAAGAGTCCCTTTTCCGGCCGCTGGGTGATCGCAGCCCCGATCCGGAACTCGCGGAGCTCGAGGACGAGATCCTCGAAAAGATCAACGATCTCGGGATCGGACCCGGAGGTTTCGGGGGCCGGGTGACCGCTCTTGATGTCCACATAGAAATGCACCCCTGTCATATCGCCAGTCTTCCGGTGGCGGTCAATATCGAATGCCATTCCCACCGTCACGGAGAAAAAGTCCTTTAGGAGGCTGAGTTGAGCGGCGAAATCATCCTTACCCCGCCCCTTGCCGATGAAGATGTCAGGGATCTGGAAGCCGGCGATCGTGTCCTGATCACCGGGACCATTCTCACCGCGCGGGATGCGGCCCACCAGAGGCTGGCCCGTCTCATCCAGCAGGGGGAAGACCTCCCCGTTGACATCAGGGGGCAGATCATATACTTCGTGGGTCCAACCCCCACGCGGCCAGGAGAGGTGATCGGTTCGGCGGGACCGACGACAAGTTATCGCATGGATCCCTTTACTGGCCTGCTTCTGGAAAAGGGTCTGAAAGGGACGATCGGAAAGGGTCCCCGCTCCAGGGAGGTCATTGAAAGCATGGTCAGGCATAAGGCCGTCTACTTTGCGGCTGTCGGCGGGGCCGCCGCCCTGATCTCCAGGCGGATCGTCTCATCGGAAATCCTCGCCTATGAAGATCTTGGTCCGGAGGCGATCCGGAGACTGACGGTGCGGGAGTTTCCCGTCCTGGTGGTCAATGATATCCGGGGCAACGATCTGTATGAAAAAGGAGTCGAGGAATATCGCCGGATTCATAGGTGAACCAGCCGTTTCCTGACAAGGGAATCGGCCTGGTCGGCGAAGGACGGGAGTAATATGAAAATCCACGAATATCAGGCAAAAGCCCTTTTCAGGGAATACGGGATCCCTGTGCCCCGGGGGGAGGTTGCCCGGACAGGATCGGAGGCCGCGGCCATCGCGAAAGACCTCGGGGGGAGGGCTGTGGTCAAGGCCCAGATCCATGCCGGAGGGCGCGGGAAAGGGGGAGGAGTAAAGGTTGTCGAAACGCCCGAGGCGGCCCGGGAGGCGGCTTCGGGCATGATCGGAAAGCCCCTCGTTACCGTTCAGACAGGCCCTTCGGGTAAAATCGTCAATCAGGTTTTGGTGGAAGGGCCTCTGGCCATTGAAAAAGAATATTATCTGGGATTCGTCGTCGATCGATCCACAGAGCGGGTCGCCATCATGGCCAGCCGCGAGGGTGGAGTGGAAATCGAGAAGGTGGCCCAGGAGGATCCCGGGAAGATTCTCAAGGTGTTTGTGGAACCGGGACCGGGGCTTATGCCTTATCAGGCCAGGCAGCTGGCATTCGGGCTTGGTCTTTCTCCCCGCGCGGCGGCCGAGGCGGGCTCCCTTATCCAGAAGCTTTACAGGCTTTTTGTCGAGAAGGATTGCTCCCTCGTGGAGATCAATCCTCTGGTAGTCACTCCCGACCAAACCGTTGTCGCCCTGGATGCGAAGATCGTTTTCGACGACAATGGACTTTTCAGGCACCCGGAGCTGGCTGGCCTTCGCGATGTCACCGAGGAGGACCCCGCAGAGACCCAGGCCTCCGGATTCGGCCTCTCCTATATCAAACTCGACGGAAATGTGGGGTGCATGGTCAACGGGGCCGGGCTGGCTATGGCCACCATGGATATCATCAAACTCGCCGGGGGTGAACCGGCCAATTTCCTGGATGTCGGGGGAGGGGCCCGGGAGGAGGCTGTCACGGAAGCGTTCCGGATCATCCTTTCCGATGGGAACGTCAAGGCCGTCCTTGTGAATATCTTCGGTGGGATCGTCCGCTGCGACGTGGTGGCTCAGGGGATCATCAACGC
>JAFGWO010000046.1 GCA_016937135.1 Pseudomonadota bacterium | reverse complement strand
AGGGGTAGAGGGCCGGGTCGGGGCCGGGTTGGGGCTTGCCGGACGACCTTTTGCTGGTTATCTTATCTGGCGTTAATAGGGTCGCAAAAAGTCCAGGCGGGACTTTTCGCTCCACGGAAAGGGAAAAGTGTGATTTTCCCTTTCCTTACGAATCAAGGACTTACAACAAGGGTCCTTGATTCGGGCGCCCCACCCGGGGCGTGTTGATGACTTTTTGCGAAGCCATCAGCGTTGCCGCAAGAGGGTCAGTCCCTGGAGACACGGGGAAGACCGGACGGGGTATGTGAGGGGATGGACAGGAAAATGGTGGAGACCGATCCGACACAGCGTCGCCATGCTATCCTCATGGCTCTTATTGACACCCACATCCGGACGGCTGAGCCCGTAGGGTCCCGTTGTCTGGTGGAGAGTTTCCATCTGAATGTTTGCCCTGCCACTGTCCGGAGCGTCCTCGCGGAGCTGGAATCCGAAGGTTTTCTGAAACAGCCTCACACCTCCGCGGGGCGGATTCCCACCGAGAAGGCCTACCGGTATTACGTGGACTGTCTCCTGGGGCGGGAGCCCGGGGGGGCGGTCGGGCAGGTGGAGCGCGTTCGGACGGTCCTCGAGGGATTTACCGGGGACATTGAGGAGTTCCTGCGGAGGACCTCGAGATTCCTGTCCGACCTGTCGCGCTGCGCCGGGGTGGTCCTTCCCCCGAGGCCCCAGAGGGGGTCCTTCAGTAATGTGACCTTCATCAGCGCGGGCCATAACGCCGTGCTTGCCGTCCTCGTTCCGGTCTCCGGGGTCACGACCCATAAGCTGGTTCGGGTGAAGGAGGGGTTTTCACAGGAGACCCTGGACAGGATGTCATCGTATCTCAACAGCCGTTTTTCGGGCATGAGTCTTCCGGAGATGAAAAAAAAGGTCCAGCGCGATCTGAGCCGCGACGTGGAAAACCTCGAGCGGTGGATGGGAGAGGCCCTGAAGCTGAGCTCCGGTTTCTTTGAGGAAGCCGGGGACCCCGAGGTCTATCTTGAGGGCGGCGTGCGCTTTCTGGAGATGCCGGAATTTCTCACGGACCTGGACAGCATGAGATCGGTTTTCAGGGCCTTCGACGAAAAAAAGGAACTGGTGGCCCTGCTGGATAAAACCATCAAAGCCAGTTCCCTGAGCGTATTCATCGGATCCGAGACGGGACTTGAAGGCATGGAAGGGACAAGCCTCGTCGTATCGACTTTCGGGGTCAAGGGGGGCCCACAGGGGGCCGTCGGGGTTATCGGGCCGACAAGGATGGATTATTCCACAGTCATCCCCCTTGTAAATTCCACCGCGGCGGTGATAAGCGACCGGCTGCCTTATGTCGAAAGCCGCTAGCGGAGCAGGAGGTTGGATTTTGAGCGATCGTCACCGAAAACATCCCGAAGCGGAAAAGAAGCCAGCTGATCCTTCCGGGCCGGCATCCGCCGGGCAGGAAGATGAGAAGTTGAAAGCGGAGGAGGAAAGGGAGGGGAAAGAACCCTCCGTGGTCCTCTCCGCCGAGGAGTACCGCTCTCTTTTAGGCCAGATCCAGGAGCTGAAGGACCGCTATCTTCGGACTGCTGCGGATTTTGACAATTTCCGGAAAAGAGAGGAGAAGGAGAGGCAAAATATCGTCTGTTATGCCAACGAAAAACTCATCGGGGATCTTCTTCCCATCCTGGACAACCTGGAAAGGGCCCTCGCGGCCGACATGGACGGGACTGCGGTGGAAGGGATTCTAGAGGGGGTCCATCTCGTCCGCAAGCAGCTTCATTCCGTCCTGGGGGCCTGCGGGCTGGAACCGGTGGAGGCCCTGGGGGCGCCATTTGATCCCATGATCCACGAGGCGGTTGGCGTTCTTCCTTCCGAGACACAGGAGGAAGGGACGGTGGTATCCGAGCTTCAGAAGGGCTACAAGCTCAAGGGGAAGGTTCTGAGGCATTCCGTGGTTCACGTTGCAGGTCGGCGTTCCGGCGATGCGCCTGGAGGAGAAGAGCAATAAAAGGATGGCCTTAAAACGCGATTATTATGAGGTTCTGGAGATCACCCGGGACGCTTCCCCCGAGGAGATCAAGAAAGCCTACCGGAAGCTGGCTGTGCAGTTCCACCCCGATCGGAACCCGGGAAACAGGGAGGCGGAGGAAAAATTCAAGGAGTTGAGCGAGGCCTATTCGGTCCTCTGCGATTCCGAGAAAAGGCAGCTGTTCGACCAGTTCGGCCATGCCGGGCTCTCGGGCAACGGGGGATTCCCGGGCGGATTTGACTTCGGCAATTCCTTCGCCGACATGTTCTCCGACATTTTCCAGGATTTTTTCGGTGTTTCCAGAACCCATCGCAGACAGCAGGGAATCCGCGGCGACGATCTTCGATACCGGCTGGAAGTGGATTTCGAGGAAGCTGTTTTCGGGGTCCAGAAGGAGATCCGCTTCCCCCGGTTGACGGAATGTAGCCGGTGTCTCGGAGACGGGGTCGAACCGGGTTATACCCCGGTCGCGTGCCATGTCTGCGGCGGAAGGGGAGAGGTCCTCTTCCAACAGTCCTTTTTCACTATGTCCAGACCATGTCCCAACTGCGGTGGGCGGGGAAAGATCGTCGAGAAGCCCTGCACCGCCTGTCGTGGCGAAGGCCGCGTCAGGAAGGAAAAGACCCTGACCGTCCGCATCCCTCAAGGGGTCAATGACGGAACCCGCCTCAGGATCCGGGGCGAAGGGGATTGCGGCCTGGGCGGTGGTGAATCGGGTGATCTTTTTGTTCAGGTTCAGGTACGGCCCCACCCCTTCTTCCACCGGGAGAACGACGATAACCTCTGTGAGGTCCCCACCCAGATGGAACTTGCGGCGGCGGGGGGCAGGATCGAGGTGCCTACCCTGGAAGGGACCGTGGAGCTGAAGATCCCCGCCGGGACCCAGCCCGGGCAGGTTTTCCATTTCAAGGGTAAAGGGGTGCCGAGGATGGGCCGGAACGGGAAGGGGGATCAGTATGTCCGCGTTCAGGTCGAGATTCCATTTAAGCTTTCCCGGAAGCAGAAAAAGCTCCTCGAGGAGTTCACCGGGGAATCCAAACCCTCCAATTACAAGGCCGTGGAGGATTTTTATAAAAAGCTCTCCGGATTCAAGGGGCGAAAAAAGTAGCAGGTCAAGGTCGGGAGAAGGCATGGGCCCGAATGCCTTTGTTCTCGTCCTGCCGCAAAACAACCTGCGGTTTCATGGATTTTGTGGCTCCTTGACCTGATCGGAACCTTTCCTTCCCCCACGGCCCTGGCCGTCAAAACGGATTTTCCTGTTCTTTTTCCGACATGGCCGGGCAAAACTAGAATCCTCTCAACGGGTTTTCCAGGATCGGCCGGTACCCGAGCGCCTCCCCCAGGTGTTCCGCCGAAGGAAAGGCCTCATCCTCCAAATCCGCGATGGTCCTCGCGACCTTCAGGACGCGATGATAGCCTCTGGCTGTCATTCCCAGATTTTTCATAGCCCCTTCCAGAATTCTCCTGTGATCCTTTTCCAGCCTGATCGCCTCCCGAAGCCTTTCCGGGGTGAGCCTGGAGTTCAAAGAGCCTGGTCCTTTGCCGAACCGGCTGTATTGGAGGGCCCGCGCTTTTTCAACCCTCCTGAAGACGGAGGAGGAGCCTTCGCTGCGCTTTTCGCATTGCAGGGTTTCCGGCCCGAGTGCCCGGACCTGGACGATGAGGTCGATCCGGTCAAGAAGGGGTCCGGAGATGCGTCTGCGGTAACCCATGATCGCAGCGGGGGAGCAGGTGCAGGGCCTGGTTTCGTGTCCGAGGAAACCGCACGGACAGGGGTTGGTGGTGCCGACGAGAAGGAAATCCGCGGGGTAGCAGATGGACCGGGCCGCCCTTGAAATGATGATTTTCCCGTCTTCCACGGGCTGCCGAAGGGTTTCAAGGGCGGATCTTTTAAATTCCGACATCTCATCGAGAAAAAGGACGCCCTTGTGCGCGAGGGTGATTTCCCCCGGTCGGGGGTTTGTTCCGCCTCCCACAAGGCCGATGTTGGAGATGGTGTGGTGAGGGGAGCGGAAGGGCGGGGCATCCACCAGCCCTTGTCCGGCGGACAGGAGCCCGGCAATGCTGTGAATGGCTGTGACTTCCATGGATTCATCCGGTCCGAGACGGGGAAGGATGCCGGGGAGACACCTGGCCAGCATGGTCTTTCCCGATCCCGGGGGTCCCATGAGGAGGATATTGTGCCCTCCGGCGGCAGCGATCTCCATGGCCCGCCTGGCCAGGATCTGTCCGCTCACCTCGGCCAGGTCCGGTCCTTTGTCCGGTTTCCGGACCAGAGGTTTTTGCGCTGCCTCAAGGTTTCCCCGTCCCTTCAGATATTCCGTCAGCTCTGCAAGGCGGCCGGCCCGCAGAGGGCGGCATCCCTCGACGAGGGAAGCCTCCGAGGCCATCTCCCCGGGCAGGATCATCCCTCTCAGGTTCCGGTTCCGGGCCAGGAGCGCCGCCGGGAAAGCCGGTTCCTTACCGACGATCTCCCCGGTCAGGGAAAGCTCCCCCATCACGAGATGGCCCTCCAGGGCGGATGCGGGAAATGCCTTTAACGCGGCCAGTATTCCCAAAGCAATTGGCAGATCAAATCGGCTCCCTTCCTTTCTCAGATCCGCCGGCGCCAGATTGACCGTCACCCGTGCGGGGGGGAGTTCATACCCCGAATTTCTCAGTGCGGCCAGGACCCTCTCCCGGCTTTCGCGCACGGCTGTGTCCCCCATCCCGACGATGGTGAGGCCGGGGAGTCCGTTGGTGATATCGAGCTCCACGAAAACCGGGACCGCCTGCAGCCCCGATATGGTGCAGGAAAGGATTCTGGAAACCAAGGATGACGCCTCTCTTTCTGATGGGCCTTGGAAAACCAACCTGGGTGGATCCTTTGTCCGGCAGGATTTTTCTATCCCTGGTCCGGATGCAATTTGAAAGCCAGAATCCCTGCCGCCCCTGATTTCCCCTACTGTATTTTTCGCAAATTCAGGGTGAATGTAAAAAATATTTACAAAGGTTTAATCAAAAAATGCTTTAAAAATAATAGCTTATAGGCGTTGTTGGGCCTTCTTCCGAGGCAAGGCCAGGCCAGGACTGTATATATTTTTTGTACTATTTGATTGCCGGACGATGGGGCGGGAAAATTTTCACTCCAGGATTACTTATATAATTCAATAGGTTATGGATCTTTTTTTATTTTTCCCCGATTTGGTATGGATCGTGCTTTTCATATTGCAAAACGATTCAATGAGCTTCCCGGGATCGGAATCCGGGACATAAGAGGGAGGTAGACCCAATGAAAAAGATCAATACCAGGACAGCCAGGTTTGGAAGGAAAGCAGCGGTGGTGGCAGGTTCTTACCTTTGCCTCGCCTCGACGGCTTTCGCGGCCTCGGAAGGGGGCACTGGCGGAATGAGTCCCCTCATGATGCTGTTTCTCGCTTTCGTGGGCGTCTTCGTTCTCATGCAGCTGATTCCCGCCTTCGTGATTTTCGGCTCCCTGGTTTCCGCCGTTTTCAAGAGATCGAAGAAAACGGCCGAAGCCCATTCAGCCAAGTGAGGGACGCTGCAAGCCGTTTGCGCGGCGACCTGAACCCGTGCCTGAAAGAGGGTGAAAAAGATGCCAGTTCTTCTTGTTGCTGATGAGGATCGAAAGAATCGGGACCGAATTGCCGGTTTGTTCAACGAAACCGAATACAAGGTTGTGGCTGCCGATTCCGTTGACGCGGTGATGAGGGATGTCCTCCGGAAAGATGCCAACGTCCTTATCCTGGGGAGCGTATTCGATGATATCCCCGCCGGGGACCTGATCCCCATACTAAAGAGCTGCAACCGGAACCTGACCATAATCCTGATTTCCAACGAAGTCCCCCTCCCTCTTATGAGGAAGCTAAGGAGGGAAGGGATTTTTTACCATGCCTTTATCCCCCAGGAAACGGGGGACAGGGACGAACTGCTCCAGGCTGTCCAGTGCGCCTTTAAAAAAGTGGTCCACTGAGTCGTGCGGACTGAAGGGGAGCGAAGGAAAAGGCCATGAAAAAGTCGGTTTTCACAACCATTATTCTTTCAGTGGCGGCAGCGCGGTCGGCATGGGCCGCGGGATCGTCGGGGACCGCCGGCCAGGGCAACCTCCTGATCCTCCTGTTCCTGGGGTTTGTGGCTTTGATCGTTGTCGCTCAGATGGTGCCGGCCATGATCCTGATGATGGAAACGGTCTCGGGCCTGGCCCGTGGGACCGCAGGCCGGAAGCGGATGGCCCTTGCCGCCGAAAGGGAAGAGGAGAAATAAAAAACCTTTTTTCTTGCCGTGGATGATTTTTGAAAGGATTTAAAGCGATTATCCGGAAATTTTTGCAGGAGACAACGGGGAAACCAAAAAAACCGGCGCGTTCCCGGTTGACAAACGAGCGCGAGAGAACATAACAGAAAGGAGATAGTAAAATGAAAAACGTTCGAAAAATTCTCTGGTCCCTGGCCCTGGTTATGGGCATTGCCAGCCCCGCGTTCGCCGCGACCGGGCGTGTGGATCACAGCGGGCTTTTTGTCTGGGCCTTTTTTGGTCTTTGCGCCGTGATCGTGGCCGCCCAGGCTGTCCCGGCCCTGATGATGATGGTGGGTACGGCGCGCGCCGTCGCCAAAAAGGTGAAGGAGGCAGAGCCGGTCCCGGCCGAAAGCCAGGTCAAGAACGGCTGAAAGCAACACCCAGGCAAACAGAACAGGGAACAGAATTTCCAGAAAATCTGGCGGCCCCCACTTGCGGGGCCGTCCGGATGAAAAAAGAGTGGAGGGGATGATGCATAAAACGTTACGGGGTTTTCTCCTGCTGTGCGCGGTGTCTCTTGCGCTCAGCGTCATCGGGCCGGGGGGGCTTCTCCCGGCCTTCGCTTGGGATGATGATGACTGCGTCGGCTGTCATGGCGATCCCTCCATCGCGGAAGAGGGAGGCGCCTATCTGTATGTCGATCCGGCTCGTTTTGAGCAGACGTCCCACGCCGATGTAGGATGCACCTCCTGCCATGATTCCGTCACCGATGACCATCCTGAGGATGATCAAAGGCCGTCACGGGCCGGTTGCGGGGAGTGTCATGACGACGTGGAGGCCGAGTACGCCGAAAGCAGCCATTCCGAAAGCGCGGACTGCACCGACTGTCACAACCCCCACAATGTCCGCCCTCTCGTGGGGGTTTCAGCCGTCGAAGTCAACCGCACCTGCATGGAATGCCACGGGGAGGAGGATGTGGTCGCGTCCCACGGGGTCTGGCTTCCGCAGACCACCCTCCACATCAGATCCATGCCGTGCATCGCCTGCCACACGGCTTCCGAGGAGTTTACGGTCACCTTCTATGTGGAGTCCGTCACCCACGGAATGAGCCTGGACCCGACGGCCAGCCCGGCAACCCACGACCAGTTGATGGCCATGGCCAATGAGAAAGAGGGTGTGGCCTCGATCCTGGACGGGGACGGAGATGAAAGGATTTCCATCGAGGAATTGAGGACTTTCTATCAAAAGGCCAAGGCCAGGGATATGAGGCTGTGGGGGATGATGACCCCGGAACAGGTCACCCATGATTTCACGACCCTGGACAATCGGTGGGACTGCAGCTTCTGCCATGCCAGGGGACCGGAAACCCTCCAGGAGAGCTTTGTGGCCCTGCCTGGACCTCATGGAGGCTATGAGAGGATCCCGGTGGAATCCAACGCGGTCCTGGGCGCCCTTTACGGCAGCCCCGACTTTTACATGATCGGCGCCACCAGGTCGAAGGTCCTTACCCTTCTGGGAGCCCTTATCGTCCTGGGAGGTCTGGCCGTCCCAGTCTTCCACGGTACCGTCAGGCTTCTGACCATGCGCTACAGAAGAAGGGAGAAATAAATCATGGAGGAGCACCAGGAAAAAATCTACCTTTACCCCACCCCTTTGCGAATCTGGCACTGGCTGCACGCCTTCTCGATCATCACCCTGTTAGTCACCGGGGCCGAGCTTCGTTTTCCCGAGTACGTGCAGCTCCTGGGAAATTACAAGGCCTCCGTCCGCGTCCATAACGCCGCGGGCATAGTGGTCGGCGTTTCCTTCGTTGTCTGGTTTATCTACTACGCTTTCATGAAGAGAAACCTTTTCAGCATCTACATCCCGTCGAAGGAAGACATCAGGCATGGCATGGTCCGCCAGGCCCTTTTCTACGGGTTCCAGTATTTCCGGGGAGAACCGAACCCCCATCAGGTGACCCTCGACAACAAGTTCAACGCCCTCCAGAAAACGGCCTATATGGGTGTTATGCTCCTCCTGGTTCCCCTGGTTGTTGTCACGGGGGTGCTCCTGATGAACGTCGCGTTTCTCCGGGATATGGTCCTCGCCGTTGGAGGGCTCAACTTCCTCATAGGGCTGCACTGGCTCCTGGCGTGCGCTTTTCTGGCCTTTCTCGTTGTCCATCTCTACCTCTCGACCCTGGGACACACTCCCTGGGCCCACTTCATCCCCATCTGGACGGGTTGGGAAGAGGTGGAGGGCCATCCCAAAGAAGACGTATGACAATCAGGGGGCGGCGGCCTGTCCGGGCCGCCGCCCTTTTTTCCTCGAAAAACCGGATATTCCCTTCAAGGTCCGTCCCGGCCGACAAAAAACATCAGCTTCCCCCTTGACCATGCCTGAGACAGGGACAGGACCGAAGAGGCATTCGATTCCTGATTTTTTACCGGAAAGGATATAGAATTTCCGGAAGGGCTCCGTTATAGTTTTGCTGAATATCGGACGGAGCAGGGCAGCAGGAAGGAGAGAGAGCCATGTTCAGGCAGTTTGCCTCCAGGGAGATCGTCAATGTCGCGGTGGTTGTGACAGGGTTTACTATTGTCTGCTCAATCCTCCTCTACATTTTTGTCAAGGCCGACATGATGCAGGGTGTAAAGGTCTACGAGAATACCCTCGCTGATACGATCTACCGATCCACGAAGTATGCAATGCTCAAGTCGGACTTTGGCAGTCTGGAGCAGATCCTGAAAAACATCGGGGAGCAGGAGGAGGTAGAGTACGCCAGGATTTTCAAAAGCCTTGAGGAAGTGCGGTTTTCCAGCGATTCAGGGGAGATCGGGACCATGGTCGCCGGGGACTCTCCCGGCTGCGCCGGATGTCACAAGGGGTCCGAACCTTCCTCCTCCTCCGGATCCATGGTCCATTCCTCCCTGTACGTCAACGAGAGGGAAGGCGACGTCCTTTCCATGGTGGTTCCGATTCCCAACGGTCCTGATTGCTCTACCGGGGACTGCCACCAGTACCATCCTCCGGAGGATGAGCTCCTTGGCGTCCTCGAGATCGGGGTCTCCCAGAAACACGTAAACCATTGTCTGACGGTCCTGAAATGGCGCATGGTCGCTTTCTGCGTCATGATCCTCATCCTCACCCTGGGAGGGGTAACCGCCCTGCTGTGGCGAAATGTCATGCTCCCTCTCAATCAGGTAACGGATTTCGCCGAGCGAAGGGCTTCCGGGGATTTTGACAATGAACCCCCGAGGGGGATCGGCGATCTCAAACGCCTGGCGGACGCCATCGAAAAGATGGGTCCTCCCGGAGCGGGCTCCGGCAGGGGAGACAAGGATTCCGGCGGCCCGCCCTCGGATTCCTGAGACGTCGGATAAACTCAAGCAACCTCACGCGAAGGGCTTTGTCCGCCGAGAAAAAGACCGGGGAAAGGGCGGTTCATGCGGGAAAAACAGGAGACCTCTTCGGAAAACCTGGCCGGGAAGGATTACGGGCGAGCCGAGATCGAGGAGCGCATCAGGACCCATCGTTTACAGGCCAGGAAGGGGAGTTATGGCCTCGTCCTTTTTGTCCTCATCAGCACCTTTGCCATTCCCGGCTTCCGGTTCCTTCCCGACTTGCCAGAAAAGGCGCGGGAGGTCCTCGGCGCCCCCCCAAAACCCGAATGGATCGGCATGGCCCTCGCGGTTTATGTCTTTTCCGCCCTGATCCTTGCGTTGGCCAGGATCATTCAGGGCACGGGCGGCTACCGGGGCTGGTCCCACCTGTTCTACATCAGCTCCTTTTACATTT
>JAFGWO010000004.1 GCA_016937135.1 Pseudomonadota bacterium | reverse complement strand
ATTCGGCCAGGTTTCGGGGGCAACCCTGCCGTCGTTGGCGACTCTTATGGTCGAACCGTGGCACTGCTGGCATCCGCTTATCCCGGCCGGGATCCCCTCCACCACCTCTCCAAGGTAGTTATCCAGGGAAGCCAGGATCTGTCCTCCTTCAGCGTGCCTGCTGGAGGCGAATTCCCTGGCGGCCTCGGGATGGCAGCGCGCGCAGTCCATCGGGGAGACAATAGTGGCGACAGTGAAGCCGTTGTGATCGACGGCATCCGGTTCACCCGGTTCCGCCCGGTGACAGCCATAACACCCGACGGCGGCCCGGGCGTGGCGGCCCTGGCTCCATTCCTCGATCTGGGCGGAGAAAAACCCCTTTTCCCTGTGGCACTGGATGCACTTTTCAGATCCATCCACAAGGGACTGGATCAATTTTTCCTCCTCGGACGCCTGCGCGGGAGGAACGATTATGGATGGCCCCCAGTTCCACCAGGCGACGCAGAGGAGGATGACGACCACGAGGCCAAGGTTGATATAGGCCATCGGGATAAAAACTTTTGTGGCTCCCGAGGGCTTTCCCAGTTCTTCCTGGCCGGCCGGCCCGACTTTTTTCACCCTTTCCATCACCTCGGCGCCGTGGGGAGCCCCGGCCATCGCCGACGTCAGATCCTCCCCGGCGTGGTGCCGCCCCATGTGGACCCCGTCCTTCCAGAGTCCGCTCCCCGAGACATCGTAGATTTCCCCCTCGAATATGATCCTGGCCGTTTCGGTCTGACGGCTTCCGGCTTCCTCCCGCATCCGCCTGTTGACTTTTGTGGTGACGACAGCGGCGATGAGGACCATGACGGCAAACGCGCCGACCTTGATGATCCAGACAATGCCGAAGGTCGTGGTCCACAGTTCGCTCAGGTGCTGGATCCTGAGGAGAGAGAGGGCCGCTCCCGTGACCCCGACCACCAGGATTCCGATCCACCCGAGCCTTATTTCAGGGGCGGGCAACCCACTTGTGAAGCGTTTGGGGGTGATAAAAAGATGGATGTAGAGGATGGCCCCGAACCAGACGAATGAGAAGAGGACATGGATGAACCCGAGCAGGAATTTTAAGAGCTGGATCCCGGTTGTGGCCGAACCGCCGGCACCCGGCAGCCTGTACCCCGCGGCCCGATATTCCTCCCCCTGGGCGTTGAGGGCACCCCCTTTTACCGGATCGACGTGGCAGGCCCCGCACCCCAGCCCGGTTGCGGCCGAAAATTCGGGCTTACCCTGCGACGGTCCGGCCAGGAGAAGGATCCCCATCATGAGGATAACGGCACAGCAAAGCGGCCGTTTTATCCGTTCCCGCATTTTCCTCCCCGCTGAACCGGTGATGGTGGGTTTTTACGCCCTGCCGGCCCCCTGTAAGGACGGACCTTTACAATTTACCGGGTATCGGGCCCACAGCCGGAATGGAAAAAGGATACCATATTTTCTGACAGGGGAAAGCGCCCCGCCCAGGGAAAGATATACGGCGGAAAAACTAGAGAAGGACGTTTCGAAACATGAAAAAAGCCGCCCCCACCAGGCACAGGCCAGCCCAAAGGTAATCCAGCGTCAGCCTCTCACGCATGTAAAACACGCAGAAACCGGCGAAGACGATCATGGTCAGCACCTCCTGGATAACCTTGAGCTGCGGCAGGGTGAAGTGAGCGCTGCCGATCCTGTTGGCCGGGACCTGGAAGCAGTATTCCAGGAGGGCCACGCTCCAGGAAAATATGATGGCGATCAGGATTGGCCTGCCGCGAAGGTCTTTCAGGTGCCCATACCAGGCATGGGTCATGAAAATATTGGAAAGGAGAAGCATCAGGACAGGGAGAGCTTTCATCGGTGTTTTCCGGCAACCTCCAGCAAGGACCTTCTATGGTTCGGTAAAGGCCCCACGGGGAGGTTTCCCCATGGGGCCTTTGGATCCGGTACTATCGGCCGCTTTTCGCGGCATCATTTATCTTTGATAGGGTCGCCAAAAGTCCGATGCGGGACTTTCGGCTCTACGGAAAGGGAAAAGTGTCATTTTCCCTTTCCTTGCGGATCCAGGACTTAACACTCGAATCCTGGATCCGGGCGCCCCTCACCCGGGCCGCTTTGATGGCTTTTACGAAGCCATCAGCATTGACAGGGTCGCCAAAAGTCCGATGCGGGACTTTCGGCTCTACGGAAAGGGAAAAGTGTCATTTTCCCTTTCCTTACGAATCAAGGAGTTACGAGGAGGGTCCTTGATTCGGGCGCCCCGCCCGGGGCGCGATGATGGCTTTTTGCGAAGTCATCATCTTTTATCAGGCGGCTTTTCTCATATTCCTTTCCCTTCCGGTTGTCAACGGCCCAAAAAACGCGCCCGGATTTTTCGGAAAAATCGCTTTATTAGGGATCACGGGCAGATTTTCCCGTCGAGGTGGCACACCGAAAGGGAAAAAGTATCCTTGTCCTCCCAGCTGATCTTCTCCCAACCGGACCGGATCAGAAAATCCTCCGCCTCTTTCCATTCCCGGTCCAGAACGAAAAACCACACCTCGTCCGCCGCTTTGAATCGGGTCTCGTCCCCAACAGGTTCTAACATTTCCTCCCGCTCCACCGCGACCGCCAGGAGTCCGTTTCCTGAATAGCCCGGCAGCACCCCTTCATCGTCCTTGTTTCCAGTTGCCCCACCTTTGCGCCTCCAGAAATGAAGATGGACCTCCTTCTCGTTGAAAGCGCCTTCCCACATCTTGATGTCAACGGCATGCCCGAAAGCGAGCTGGGCCCCGGCCTCGTGGAACTTCTCCGGGGTCAGGGATTCCGAATCCGGGCTAAGGGCGGAGAAGAGGGTGATCTCTTTTATCTCCTTCTTGACCTGCCTGACGAAAAGGAAATTCATCTCGTCGTCCGGGGTCAAAGCGATGGCCCCCCGCCGTGTATCGATCTGGGCCCTTTTAAGGACGGAGGAACTAAGGCCTTTCCCGAAAAGGACCCTTGTGCAATCTCTTTCGGCTGCCTCGCATCGATCGGCGTTGGCGTCGATGAGGACCGTCTCCTGGCCGTCCTCCTTCAGCAGCCTCGAAAGGGCCCGTGAGGCGGGGCCGGCCCCGAGGATGACCCATCCGTTCCGGCTCGGTCTTCGAAGGCCCAGGCGATTGGCAACGACCCCGCCCGTGAGGCCGGCCGAAAGGACGCTCATGGCGATGAGGAGAAAGACCAGCGCCCTGAGCTGGTAGCCGAAGGGAAGACCGTTTGCCTCAAGGGAAACCGCGAAAAAGGAGGCGACCGCCGCCGCCACGATTCCCCGCGGTCCGATCCAGGCGATAAACAGGCGTTCCCTGAAATTCAGACGGGATCCCAGCGATCCCGTGAGGACCGCCGCGGGACGGATCAGGAACATCATCACAAGGACGACCGCAAGTCCGGGGAAACCAAGGTCCATCACCTGGGAAAGGCGGACATCCGCCGCCAGAAGGACGAAGAGCATACCTATCAGGAGGGTGGTGAGCTCTTCCTTGAACTCTGCCAGGTCCTGAAGGGCGTAAGTTCTTTTGCTGCCTACAATGATCCCCGCCGCAACCACGGCAGCGAGTCCGCTTTCGTCAAGGACCATATTGCAGCCCTGAAAAAGGATCAGGACAGCGGAAAGGGCGAAGACGTTCTCGATCCCTTCGGGAATAAGCCCTCGGCGCAGGAAGAGGGCGACCAGGGCAAAGGCCATCGCCGTCCCGCAAAGGGCGCCGAACCCAAGTCTGGACACCACATGCCACCCGAAAGCCAGGGGGCTTGCCTCGGCGGAACTCAGGACGGCATACAGAGCAACGGTGGCCACAACGCCCCCCACGGCGTCCACGAGGACCCCTTCAGCCTCCAGCACGGCGGCTGTGGACTGTCTGACCTTCAATCTCCTTAGAAGAGGGTTGATGACGGTGGGGCCGGTGACCATGGCGAGGCTCCCGAAGAGGAAGGCCGCCCACCAGGGCCACCCCAGGAGGAAATGCGCGGCGGCCAGGCCGCCTGCCACCGAAAAAATGCCCCCCGAGAGTATGAGCATCCAGACGGTTCGATGGATCCTTTTAAGTCGGGGGATTTCCTGGTTCAGGCCTCCCTCGAAGAGGATGACCGCTACGGCGAACCCCGTCAGGCTGTTCAGGGAATGCCCAAGAGCTTCCGGGTGGATGATCCCCGCCCCGTCCGGCCCGAGAAGGACCCCGGCCGCAAGCAGGAGGACGATGGCGGGGATTTTTAAATGATGGGCGAGGACGTTGCCGACAAGCCCGAAACAGAGGGCGAGGGCAATGGTCAGCTCCGGATCCATGAAAACGGATTCAGTCATGAAGATCCCTTATCCCGGGTGCGGGCCGGATCAGCTGTCAAGGGGACTCCGTGGTCCACGGAAGATCCTCGCAGCCGGAGCCGGTGGCCATGAAGCAGAACTCCTTCCGGTTCGTTTCCCCCCCGATGATAGCTACAAGATCGTTGGGCAGCAGAATAAAATCCGCATCCGGATTCCTCAGTAAACTTCCATCCCTGACGACGCCTACAATCGAGGCCCCCGTCTTTTTCCTGATCCCGCTCTCCGAAAGGGACCTGTTGGCGATGGGACTTTCCGGGGGCAGACGGAACCATTGCAGGTCGAACTCCTGCTCGGCGCAGCGGAGCTCGGACAGCAGGCGCACCTCTTTTTCGCTGTCGTACAGATGGGCGTAGAGCTCCTGGCGGACGGGATCCGTGTACCGGTGGACCTCGGTCGGCGAAATCCCCATCCGGAGGAGGGACTGCCTCGCCAGCTGCAGGCTGGCCTCGTACTCGGGGTGCACCACCTCACACGCCCCGAGCTCCTTGAGCAGTTCAAAATAATCCGGCCCGGGCGTCCTGGCGACGATTTCAAGATTCCCGTTTATTTTCCTGGCCTGGGTTATGACGGATCTCGCGGTAGCAAGTTCAGGCACGGTCATGATCAGGAGGGAAGCGTCTCTGATGCCTGCCGCCTTGAGGACCACCTCCTGTCCCGCATCCCCGTAAACAGCCGCCATTCCGGCATCCCGTGCCTGCTCGAACCGCCGGTGGTCGAGCTCGATGACCGCGAAGGAAATATTGAGCCGCTTTAAAACCTGGGCCACCTGGAAACCAACGCGCCCGCCGCCGGCGATGACCGCGTGACCTTTGAGGCCCGCTTCGGGGATATTGGTCAGTTCCAGCTCTTCCCTGGGCATCCATCTCTTCTTGAGGGCGTAAAGCCTTTCCGTCCGGCCGGACACCAGGGGTGTCAGGATCATTGTGACGATAGCGGCTGTCAGGACGGTGGAGTACAGCTCGGCGCTGATGGAACCCGTCTCCACCCCGACCTTTGCAAGCACGAAGGAAAACTCCCCGATCTGGAAAAGACCCAGCCCGACGGCAAGGGGAATGACGTTCCGGTAATCGAAAACCCTGGCGAGGATGGCGAAAACGGCGCCCTTCCCCACACCCACAACCACGACGAGGACGAGGATCCGCCCCAGGTTGTCAAAGAAAAAAGCCGGATCTAAGAGCATCCCCACAGAGGTGAAGAAGAGGAGCCCGAAGAGATCCCGGAGGGGGATGATGTCGCTTAAGGCCTGATGGCCGAAATCGGACTCGCTCAGGACGATGCCGGCGACAAAGGCCCCGAAAGCGAAGGAAAGCCCCGCCAGGTGGGTGAAATATCCTACCCCCAAACCGATGGCGGTGATGGCCAGGAGAAACAGCTCCCTTGACCCAAGTCTGGCAATGTGGGCCATCAGGAGGGGCAAGAGCCTGTTTCCGAGAAGGACGATCCCGGCGATGAAAAGGGCCGCCTTGACAGCCGCCAACCCGAGGACGGTCAGGCCGACCTTTGGCTGGTTGAGCTGGGGCAGGATGATCATCATCGGGATGACGGCGAGGTCCTGGACAAGGAGCATGCCGATCATCACCTTGCTCGAAAGGGTCCCCAGCCACCCCTGATTCATGAGCGTCTTTAAGACCACCATGCTGCTGGAGAGGGAGATAAGGGCCCCGAGCCACAGGGAAGCCTTCCATTCCCAGCCGGACAGAGTGCCAACCAGAAAACCAAGGCCAATGGTCAAAAGGATCTGAAGGGGCGTCCCGATGAGGGCGATCTTCCGGACGGGCTGGAGGTCCTTCAGGGAGAACTCCAGACCGAGGGCGAAAAGGAGAAGGGCGATGCCGATCTCCGCCAGGAGCTCGATTTCATGGATGTTCGAGACGGTGATGCCCCCGGTGTGCGGACCAAGGACGACCCCCGCGGCGATATATCCGAGGATCAGCGGCTGCCCGAGGCGCTGGAGGAGGACCCCGAAGAAAAAGGCGACTATGATCAGGAGGATGATGTCGGTGGCAATGCCCATGGATTCTCCCCAAAACGGGTCATCAGGACAGGCACCCGGACATTGCCGGCCGGGCAGCCGTGGTATCAGGCTCAGATGTTATGGCCCGAAAGGCGCAGGGTCAACAGAAAGAATGAAAACAGGTCAGGGGGAGATTAAAGTCCCGGAAGAAAACAGGGGCTCAGCGGCGGAAACCCTTTATCCGAGGGTCTTGAGGAACACGATCAGGTCATCCAGGTCCCGGTCATCCATCTTCCATCGGGGCATCGTGGGATCGAGGCGGCCGCCGTCGGGATCAACCCCATCCCGGATGGCCCGTTTGACGTCTTTTTCGGTATAGAGATGACCGTTATCGCCCTCGCCTCCCACCTGGCCGTGCCTTCCGGACGAAAGACTGGAGAATCGGATATCCCCCGGCACTCTGGTTCCCATCATGACGGGGAACCCGCCGCGGCCGTCGGGTCCATGACAGTTGACGCAGCTACCTCCCATTGCTTTCAGCCAGGGCGGCCCGCCTCTTATGGCGATGCGGCTTCCTTCGCCATCCAACCCGAGGAAATAGATCCTCTCCCCGTTGGAGGCATAGGAACCCCGGTCATAAAAACCCCCGTATCCCCACCCGGAAAAGGGGGCCGTGGCGGGACCCGAAAGGGGAAAAGTGGAGATGCCCGCCAACCCCAGGACAATGAGTCCCATCCCCCACCAGAGGGTTTTCGCTGAATGGAAAGGCTTCATCTCCCGCCCTCCAGGATTTTTCTTTTTTCCTCATATTCCTCGGTTCCGATCTCCCCGCGGGCGTACCGCTCCTTGAGGATGTCCAGAGGATCTCTATCCCTGGGCACACCGGAACCTGCATGCTGCCCTGAAAGCAGGTATCGGACCACGAGGATTATCCCGACGATGATTATTACCCAGAAAAAAAACATCATGATCCCTCCGAACCAGCCCATTCCCCACATTCCGTAACCCTGACCTCCCCAACCCATCATTTCATTCACCTCCAGCCTGTCCGTTTAGTTTGATAGGGTCGCAAAAAGTCCGATCCGGGACTTTTTGCGCAACGGTTAGGGAAAAGCGTCGTTTTCCCTTT
>JAFGWO010000045.1 GCA_016937135.1 Pseudomonadota bacterium | reverse complement strand
GGATAGGGCACCACACCCCAGTGGAGTTTTAAAAGGTTGACGGTCTCAGGCCTGGGAGTGAACGCGATGATGGGGACCCCGGGGCGAAACTTGGCGAGGAGCCCTGCGGTATACCCTGAACGGGTGACCGCGGCGATGCATCGGGCTCCGACGGTGTGGGCGGCTTTGACGGCGGCCTCTGCCACGGCAAGGCTCGAAAGGTCCAGATCCTTGTGGATGCCGGGCTGGGGAACCGGAAGGTTGGTCCTGAAGGGCCGTCCCTTGTCCTCGGTTTCCACGATGATGTTTCCCATGGTGCGCAGGGTCTTTACCGGAAATCTTCCCACCGAGGTCTCGGCCGAAAGCATGACGGCGTCGGTGCCGTCGAGGATCGCGTTGGCCACGTCGGCCGATTCAGCCCTTGTGGGGACTGGATTTTCGGTCATGGATTCCAGCATCTGCGTGGCGGTGATGGTGAGCCTTCCTTTCCGGTTGGCTCGCTGGATAAGGTCCTTCTGCAGGATGGGGACGGAGGATGGGGACATTTCAACCCCCAGATCGCCCCGGGCAATCATGATCCCGTCGGTCACATCGAGGATCTCCTCGATGTTTTCCACCCCTTTTGGACGTTCGATCTTGGCAATGACGGGGACGCTGTAGCCCGCCTGGGACAGTCTTTTTTTCATGCCCAGGATGTCAGCCGCGCCGGCGACATAAGAAAGTGCAAAGGCGTCCACCCGCTCCTCGACCCCGAAAGCCAGATCTTCCAGGTCCTTGGGGGTCAGACAACCGGAATGAAGGTCCGAGTCCGGGAGATTGACCCCCTTCCGGGATGTGAGGAGCCCCCCTTCCTCCACCTTCGCCAGAAGGGCGCGCCCTTCCCTTCCTGTGATCCGAAGCTCCACCAGTCCGTCGTTGATAAGCACGCGCTGGCCTTCTCCCACTTCCCGCAAAAGGTTGTCATAAGGGATCCGGATGGTCTGGACCGTCGTGGGCGCCGTCCCCTGGAGGAGCCGGACGACATCGTTTTTTTTCAGGACGACCCCCCCCTCCTCGACCTCGGTGATCCTCAGTTTTATCCCCTGAAGATCCATGAGGATGGCCACCGGCCGCCCGAGTTTCGAACTAATCTCCCGCAAATGGGCGATATGGGACTTGTGTTCCTGACGGCTGCCATGGGACATGTTGAGCCGCGCCACATCCATGCCTGCCCTGAGGAGATTCCTGAGCATCAGGCCCGATGAGGTTGCGGGGCCGATTGTGCAGACGATCCTTGCTCTTCTCATGATCCTGCGATAGCCATGGCGGGTGTTCCTTCAGATTGCGGGCATGCCCGGGGGCAGGCCTTATTTGGTGACGCGGACAGTAACGACAACTTGTAATGTGTTTTCGGCTTTCACCATCACCCGATGGTGCAGGAAGTCGTTCAGCCGGCCCCTTCCTTTTCCCACAGGGTCCACCTCCCGGGCTTGATATCCGGCCGGTCCAGGGGAAAGGTGTCGAAGACGGGATCGTCCCGGAAGTGATCGAAAAGACTATCGACCCCTTCGGCCTTCCCGGGAAGCAGGTATTCCAGGCCCTTCAGGACGACGATCAGCCAGTGATCCGCCTTATCCGGTTTTTCGGGGATGAAGACAGCCAGTTCGCGGATTTCCTCCAGGTCGAGTTTTGCCCTGTTGTTGTCATCCTGGAGCTTGACCATCCCGTCCTCGATGGTCGCCTTCGCCGAGGTGTTAAACCCCATGATCTCGTGCCGGGCCTCGGCCTGCCATCGATAGATGGTCAGGTAATAGAGGATGGGAAGGGGAAGAAGAATTATCCCGGCCACAACGGCCGGAAGCTGCCTCGTCGCGACAAGACCCACGGGAAGAGCGGCCAGCAGGGCCAGGGCGAGGATCGAACCAGCGCTGCCGCCGGACTCTTCCCTTGCAGCCTTGATGCCGTGGTTGTATTTCCATTTCGTCCGGTAATCCAGAACCTTTCCCATCAGGACCCTCCCGATCGGGCCATGACTGCCCTGTTGTAGGCGTTGATAAGGTCCGCTATGGATTTTTCGTCGCCGGGAAGGGAGAACCCCTCCCTCGTTTGCGTTCCCCGCCCGGCATAGGCCCCCTCGATGAGACGGGGAAAGTTTTGATCCAGAAAATCCCCCAGGGAGGAGCAGCACCCCACATCTCCAAGGTTGTACCCCTCGACCACCCTTCGGAAGACGCCCCACTTTCTCTCCGAGTCCAGGGGGTCGAGGTTGACGAGCCTGGTCCGCTGGACCTGGAAGTAAAATTCGGAGGTCCTTTCCATTCCCCCGATTTTGAGCTCCCCTTCCCTGAAAAGGACGATTTCCTCCAGGATCCGTGCCGCCTCATCTAGGTCGGGCGAAAGATAAATGAGAGGGAAAGGAGGATCCCGGAAATGATCCTCAAAACCGAGGATCTCGAAGGCCAGGGCATCCCTGTTGATGTCGCCCGCTTCGTAGACCAGGTAATGCTGCTGTCTGATAGCCATAAACCGTTGAATCCTTTATGGGAAAAAGCGCCGCTCGTGACAGGCGCGGGTGCGCCCGGGGTTCATTCCTTTGACGAATATTCGGGACTTTTCCATTTTACCAGACTTCCCCCGGTCCGTCCCTTTTTTTCCTTTGAACCCCTGTGCCGGAGAAAAACCGTACGGGAACCCCGGGACGAAAAGTGGTAATCTTGCAATCTATCGGGGAAGAAATTTTAGGGCTGATCTTCATCCGCCTCCTGTTTTTTTCCCTTTATCCACGAAATAATGCTGCCGGAGGATGTTCATGCCGGATAGAATATTTCCCGATCCCTACTCTCATCCCATCCGCACGGGGAGGGTCTTCCGGGGTTCCTGGCTGATCGGGGTTTTCCTCCTTGCCGCCCTGGTTGTCGTTGTTCTTCGCTTTGGGGAGGTGGAAAATTTTGCCCTGCTTATCGAACAGGCCCGCCCCCGGTGGCTGCTGCTGGGGATAGCCTTTCAACTCCTGACTTTCGTGAGCATAGCCTCCGCGTGGAGGGCCACCCTTCGGAGGACGAATCACCCCGTGCCCCTGAGCCGGCTTATCCTGCTAGGTTTTGCCAAGCATTTCACCGACCAGGCCATCCCCAGCATGGGGATGAGCGGAAACCTCGTTGTGGCCAGGGGCCTTTTCATGCGCGGGGTCCCTGCTCCCCTGACCCTGACGGCCATTCTCATGGACATCATCGGGTACTATTCCGCCTACATGGTTATGGTCCTCTCCACCCTGCTCATCCTCAGGGCCCATTATCACGCATCCCTTGCCCTGGTGCTGGCTTTCGCGCTTTTCGGCATCCTGGCCATCGGTATCCCGGGCCTGATCGTGTGGCTCAGGAGGCGGGGTCAAAAGCCCCTGCCCCGGTTTTTCGCCCGATTTCCCTTTTCGGACTTCATGCTGAGGATTATCGGAGAGGTTCCCTCCGGGATTCTGAGAGATCCGGTCCTGATCCTTAAAAACGCCTTTTTCGAGGCGGGGGTCTTCCTCCTGGACGCGGCGACCTTCTGGGTCCTGCTTCTTTCCGTGGGGCAGTCCGTATCCCCGGTGGTTCCCTTTACGGCATACATCACGGCGGCGGTGGTGGGGACCATCAGCCCTTTGCCCACCGGCCTCGGGACCTTCGAGGCGGTAGCCGTCGCCACCCTCGGGCTCCTCTCGGTCCCCCTGGAGGCAGGTCTAACGGCGACGCTCCTCCTCCGCGGCTACCTTTTCTGGCTGCCCATGCTTCCGGGCCTGTTCCTGGTAAAGGGGGTGGTTGGGGGGAAGGGCCGAGGAAGGAAGGATGAAGGAGGAAAAATAAAGAAAAATATCGTGACGAAGTGAGGGCGTACGGGCGCATGAGCGAAAAGCCTTTCGGGCCCATTCGCCCGGGCGATGAAAAAAGGTTGTCCCGGGTTTTACCGCTGGGCTTTAATGCTGTCATCGCGGACCGAAGCTCGTGTGAAGTGATCCAGGGATCTTTCAACCGGGATTACTTCAGCACATGCCTCAGCCTCGCACTGACGTTAACCATATCCTCTGGCAGGACTATCCATGGATTCAACAGACCGCCTTCACTCTCCCCCCTCCCTGTGGACCGATCTGAGGCTGGGGTTTCTTCACTTCATCCCCGTGGGCGCCGTGATCTTCGGCTATGCGGTGGTTTTCGGCCTTCTGGCCTCGGGAAGCGGGCTGTCCGTCGCCCAAGCGTGCCTGATGTCCCTGACCGTTTTCGCCGGAGCCTCCCAGTTCATGGCCCTGCCGATGATCCGGAAAGGGGCATCCATCGGGGCCCTCACGGCCATGGCCCTCGTCGTGAACCTTCGCCATCTTCTTTACGGGCTCAATATCGGACTGAAATTCAAGGGCGCGCCGTTATGGAAGCTTATGGGCGTTTCTTTTGGAATCGTCGATGAGACCTACGCTTTCGCGACCGTTGGTCCGGGCCGGAGGCTCCATTCCATCCCCTATTTCATGGGGACGGCCCTGTGCGCCTACATCCTCTGGAACGCAGGGACCCTGGTCGGCGCCGCTGCGGGGAAGTGGACCCCTTCCCTGTCCTCCAGGGGGCTTGACTTTGCCATGGTGGCCGTTTTCATCGCCATGGTTGGATCTTCCGTTAAAAAAGCCACTGACTGGCTGGTCGTCGGTCTTTCCGTTGTCATCGCTCTCGCGGTCTACCGCTGGGCGGGCGGCTACTGGCATCTTTTTGCCGCGGGCCTTCTCGCGCCCCTGGCCGTGCCGGCCATCGTAAAGGAGGCGGATCCTGAAAGATGAACTTCTGATCGCCTTCGCGGCCATGACCGCGGCGACTTACCTATCCCGCGCCCTTTTCACGGTGTCGGTGTCCAGAATCCGCCTTTCCTCTTTTGGGGAACGATACCTGTCGTTCATCCCCTACGCGATTCTTGCCGCTATGGTGACCCCCTATCTACTTCTTCCGGAAAACGGCTCTTCCTTCTCCCTGGTCAATCCCTGGACCCTGGCGGGGGCACTGACCCTGGCCGTTTCGTACCGCACGAAGAGCCTTTTGCTGTCGGTGGCGTC
>JAFGWO010000044.1 GCA_016937135.1 Pseudomonadota bacterium | reverse complement strand
GACCCGCGCGAGGCCCGTTTCGGCAGCCCGTTCAAGGATATAGGAGGTTACCGCCGCGCAATCGTTCACCGGCTCCGTGTTGGCCATGCACATGACGGAGGTGATGCCCCCCTTGACGGCGGCCGCCGCCCCCGAAGCGATGGTCTCCTTGTATTCGAACCCGGGCTCCCTGAGGTGGCAATGCATGTCGATAAAACCCGGCAGGACGAGGAAGCCTTTGCCGTCGATAACCTTTGCGCCCCGGGGCGGCGTGATCCCGGGGCCAATGGCGGCGATGATTCCGCCATCCATGAAAAGATCCCCTTTTTCATCACGGCCCGAAGCCGGATCAATGATCCGTCCGGAACTAACCAGCCACTTCATCGGACTCTCCACATAACAGATAAAGAACCGCCATCCGCACGGCCACCCCGTTCTCCACCTGATCCAGAATCAGGCTGCGCCCTCCGTCAGCGACCTCGGAACAGATCTCCACCCCCCTGTTGACGGGACCAGGATGCATGACCAGGACATCTTTGCTGGCAAGGTCAAGCCGCCCGGGATTCAGGGAGAAAAAACGCGCGTATTCCCTCATGGAGGGGATCAGGGAACCGCTCCGTCTTTCGAGCTGGATCCTGAGCATGATGACGACATCCGCTCCGTCGAGGGCCTCCTCAAAAGTCCCGGCCACCCGCGCGCCAAGCCTTTCAGCCCCCTCGGGGATCATGGTAGGCGGGCCCGAGACGACCACTTCAGACCCCATGGCCGTGAATCCCGCGATATCGGAACGGGCAACCCTGCTGTGGGTGATATCCCCTGCTATAACAACCTTTAGCCCCGACAGCGTTTTTTTGCGCTCCCTTACCGTGAAGAGGTCCAGAAGACCCTGTGTGGGATGCTGGTGGCAGCCGTCCCCGGCATTGACGATGCTGCAGTCCAGTCGGTCCGCCAGCATCATGGCCGCCCCGCTGTACCTGTGGCGGATGACGACGATGTCGGGATTCATGGCCTCGATATTCCGGGCCGTATCGATGAGGGTCTCTCCCTTCGCCGTGCTGCTGGAGGAAGCCGTGAAGTTGATGGCATCCGAGGAAAGGCGTTTTGCGGCTATCTCGAAGGAGGTTTTCGTCCTGGTGCTGGGCTCAAAGAAGAGGTTCACCACCGTCTTTCCCCGCAGGGTCGGCACTTTCTTGATCTTCCGCCTCGAGATCTCTTTCATCCCGGCGGCGGTGTCCAGGACCTGGGTAATATCCTCCGGCAAAAGGCCCTCAAGGGTGAGCAGATGCCTGCTATTGCCGATCATCTAATCACCTCCCTCAGTGCAGCCAGGGGTCCAGACTCTGGACTCTGAACTCTGGACCCTGAACCCTGGACTCCGAACTCATGCTATCTCCCCTTCCACGAGGACGACTTCATCCCGCTCGTCGCCCAGCTCTTTTAAAAGGACCTGGATCTGGTCGTTAACTCCCGTCGGGATGTTCCGGCCAACGTAATCCGGCCTGATCGGGATTTCCCGGTGACCGCGGTCGACGAGGACCGCCAGCTGGACCCTCGAAGGGCGGCCATGGTCCATCAAGGCGTCGAGAGCCGCCCTGATGGTTCGACCCGTGAAAAGAACGTCGTCGACAAGGATCACGGTCTTTCCCGAAATGTCCACCGGGAGGTCCGTGAGTTTCGGCGTCGGATGGGGACGGTGATTGATGTCATCCCGGTAAAACGTGATGTCGAGACTGCCCGCCGGGATCTCCCCGCCCTCGACACTCCTGATCTGATCCCGTATGCGCCTCGCGAGGACAGGACCCGGGAGAGGGATGCCCACAATAAGGAGGTTTTCAGGCCCTTTGTTTTTTTCCAGGATTTCGAAAGCGATCCTCCTGATGCTGCGATCCATCTCCACCTGGTCCAGGATGACCTTTCTTCGGCGGCCCTTCATCCAATCCTCCGGGGATTAAAAAAACCTCGCCGCAAGGAAGCGGAGAGGTCGAATGTATGCGTTTCGCGAAAAAACACTTTTTTGTCCCTTTCTAATCTCACGGAATTAGTTTAAAGGGGTCTTTTGCAAAACTTATCCCGCGAAAGGCGCGGCTTGTCAAGGAAAAGGGCATCCCTTGTGAAAGGCTGCCCGTCTGATCCGGGTAAAAACTCCGATCCTCCGGATTTCCTCTCTTTCTACACTTGCCCCTTTTGTGCTAGATAAAGATCCATGGACATTAAAAAACTTCTCATTCTTCTGATTTTCGGATACCTGCTGGTTTCCGGGTGGCGGATTGGAACCCCTTACATCAAAAACGCAATGTTCCAGAACGACATAGACAACATCGCCCGGAGTTTGAGCATCGATGGAACCGTCGAGAGGGCCAGACGCCAGCTCCTCGAAGCGGTGGCAGGCAACGGGATCCCCGCTTCCGAAAAGGATTTCACTGTCATGCGCGACGAGAACACCCGCCAGGTCTTCGTGGGGGTGAAATACTCGGTATCCGTATCCACCCCTTTTGACCTTTACACCTATACCTGGAACTTCAACCCCCAGGTTCACTACGGCCTCCAGAAAATCCCCAAACCGGCGCAGTGATTTAATCCGGGAAAGGTCCCGGCCTTGCAGCCTCCCCGAAAGATTCTCCCAGGGCCTTTGGCTTTACTCTCTACAGGGTTGAACATTTATTAATCGGGCGGGCGTGAGAAACCTTCCTTCCCTCTTCGGCGATTTAAATCTTCGACTATTAACAGGGATGGAGGGGATAAAAGGGATGAGGAAAACCGAAACCAAAGACCCTGGCCCTCCTGTCGCCGTCTTTATCCCCTTAATCCCCTTTATCCCTGTAAATTACGATCCTGGCCTGGTTATGTTTCAGTGTGAAACTTCTGATAGGGTCGCAAAAAGTCCGATCCGGGACTTTTCAATCCTTCATGTTCACATACTGAAGGGGGATCTCGAGATCGCTCTCCTTGAGCAGGGAAATGACCGACTGGAGGTCATCGATCTTCTTCCCGGTAACTCGCAGCTGATCCTCCTGGATGGCCGACTGGACCTTCATTTTGGAGTCCTTGATCATCTTGGCAATTTTTTTGGCGGTGTCCTTGTCAATCCCCTGGATAAAACTGCCCTGGCATTTGAGAAACCCCTGGGAAGTCCCCTCGGGATCGGAGAATACGACGCTTTTTACCTCGATTTTCCTCCGAACCAGGTGAGTGAGAAGGATCTCCTGAACAGCCTTGAGCTTCATCTTGTCGGCTGCGAGGATTTTCAGCGTCCCTTCCTTGCGGTCCAGTTCCAGTTCAGTGCGGGATTGCCGAAGATCGTATCGGGTTGAGATCTCCTTTTTCGCGTTGTTCACCGCGTTGTCCACTTCCTGCATGTCGATCCTGCTAACGATGTCAAATGAGGGCATAAGGCCTCCTTTACGCAACCGAACCCGGCCACTTCGAGCTCTAAACCCTGAACCCTGAACTGCCTTTAAGGGATACTATCCCCGATCCGGCCAAACCTCGGCCACTTTTTATACTTGTCCCAGGACCAGTAGATCACGATGGTCTTCCCCTTGATATCGGCCACATCCACAAACCCCCAATAACGGCTGTCATTGGAATTGTCCCGGTTATCCCCCATCATGAAAAGTTTTCCTTCCGGAACGGTCACTGGGCCGAAGTTGTCCCTGGGCACCACATAGCCGCCCCGGACATCGGTAAAATGGGCATGGGGATCCTCTATGGGCTCACCGTTGATGAAGACCTGTTTCTCGCGGATCTCGATGGTCTCCCCTCCGACGGCCATGCATCTTTTAATGAAATCCACGCTCCGGTCCCCGGGAAACCGGAACACGATCACATCGCCCCTTTCCGGTTCCCTGACGGGGAGGATCCTTTTATCGGAAAAAGGGATCCTGGTGCCGTAGAGAAACTTGTTGACCAGAATGTGATCTCCGACAAGGAGGGTCGGCACCATGCTCGGGCTGGGGATCTTGAACGCCTGAACCACGAAGGTCCGGATAAAGAGGGCAAGCAACAGGGCCAGGGCGATCGCTTCGATGTATTCCCTGAGTTTGCCCCCCCTTCGGCCCCCGGTCTGCACGGGGAATGTGCCAATGTCATCTTTGGCCAACCTTTTTGGAATCAAAACTTCCTCCTTTTTTTGACGCCCGATCCGTTTCCGACCTTTCCTTCGCGGCCGGAAAAGGGTTCGGGCATCACTTCTCCACCTTAAGCACCGCCATGAACGCATCCTGGGGGATCTGGACCTTCCCGACGTTCTTCATCCTCTTTTTCCCTTCCTTCTGCTTTTCCAGGAGTTTCCGCTTCCTGGTAATATCCCCTCCATAGCATTTGGCGAGGACATTTTTTCTCAAGGCCTTCACCGACTCCCGGGCGATGACGCGGCTTCCGATGGCGGCCTGGATGACGACTTCAAACATCTGTCTCGGGATGATCTCCTTCATCTTCAGGGCGAGGTCGCGCCCCCTGAAAAAGGCCTTTTCGGAGGGCACGATGACGGACAGCGCATCCACGGTTTCCCCGTTGACCTTGATGTCCAGGCGGACAAGATCGCCGGGCTGTTCCCCCGCGGGCTCGTAATCCAGTGATGCGTAACCGCGGCTGATGGACTTGAGCTTGTCATAAAAATCAAATATGACCTCGGCCAGGGGAAGATCGTATTCGAGCACCACCCTGCGCCCTTCCAGATATTTCAGGGAAACCTGCACACCCCTTCTGTCCCTTAACAGGGCCAGGATCCCCCCGAGATACTCATCCGGCAGCATGACCGTCGCCCGGACGTAGGGTTCCATGATCTGTTCGATCTCCCCCGAGGCCGGCATTTTGGAAGGGTTGTCCACCTCCACCCAGGATCCATCCTTTTTCCGGACCCGGTAGACAACCGTCGGGGAAGTGGTGACGAGATCAAGGTCGAAATGCCGTTCCAGGCGCTCCTGGACTACATCCATATGAAGCATACCCAGAAAACCACACCGGAAACCGAATCCCAGGGCCTGGGAGGTCTCGGGCTCAAACTTCAGGGAGGCATCGTTAAGGGAGAGCTTCTCAAGGGCTTCCCGCAGACGGGAAAAATCTTCCGCGACGGCAGGATAAAGTCCCGCAAAGACCATCGGCCGGACCTTTCGAAAGCCGGGAAGGGGCGCGTCGGCCCGGCGGGCCGCTTCCGTTACCGTATCCCCGACCTGGATCTTTCTCAGATCCTTGATCCCCGCTACAAAATATCCGACTTCCCCCGCGGAAAGGGCATCCATTTTGACCGAGACGGGGCGAAAGGCGCCGATCTCCCCCGCCTCGTATTCGCGCCCCTGAACCATAAGCCGGATCTTCGTCCATGGCCTGAGCGTCCCCTGGAAAACCCGCACCAGTCCTACCACCCCGACGTAATTGTCATACCAGGAATCTACAATAAGGGCCTTCAAGGGGCCATGGGGGTCCCCATGCGGCGGCGGGATGCGGCTTACCACGGCTTCCAGGAGCTCCTGGATCCCCGTCCCTCTCTTGGCGCTCACCTGAAGGACCTCGCCGGGATCGAACCCGAGGATCTGCTCCATTTCCTCCATGACCCTGACGGGATCGGCATT
>JAFGWO010000043.1 GCA_016937135.1 Pseudomonadota bacterium | reverse complement strand
TCCATGGAGAAAGGATGCGACCATGATCAGCAGAGTTTTTCTGGCTATTTTTATGATGGTTACCGCAATGCCCCTGACCGCCCTTTCCGCCGACCTGAACATGAACCCCGGCAAGTGGGAGATGACCTTCCAGACGGAGATGACCGGGATGCCGGGGATGCCGGCCATGCCTCCGATGACGGTCACCCAGTGCCTGGAAAAGGAGCCCTACATGCCCCAGGAACAGGATCCCTCCCAGGAATGCAGAACCCTGGATTTCAGGCAGGAGGGGAACACCGTTTTCTGGAAGATGGTCTGCACCGGGGAAGGGGGGACCACGGAGGGGTCGGGGCAGATGACCTACAGGGGCGACACCATGTCCGGCACGATGGAAATGGTCATGAAGGAACAGGGCCTGACGATCAAAAACACGATCTCCGGGAGACGCCTCGGGCCCTGCGACTGACGGTGGTGAGGAGCCCGGAGTTTACAGAACACCTTCCAGGATGGTGAATTAATTTGTCCGGTGCGAAGAAGGGAGCAAAAAGCAAAAAAAGCAGGTTTTACAATGTGAAAGAGACTGGGATTAAGTCGGGGCGGCAGTAGAAATTGACCTTGCTCAGGAACCGCGCTTTCCTTCCATCGTCTCGATGTCCACCCTGATGACGGCTACGTCCTCGAGGGCCGCTCCCGAAAAATCGAATTCCCGTTCCGAATAATGTCCCATGATAACGGTAAGCCCCCTATTCTTTTCCCCCTGCTCCCGAAGGATGGTCGCCTTTCCCGTCCCCATGACGCTGAGGTAATCGGTCGTCCAGGAGCAGGCATTCCCGGATCTCACCAGTTCATATTCGGATACGATGCAGAAGCTGACGTCGGGGTTCTCCCCGAGGATCCGGATCTTCCGGCCCTCCAGGGCCGAATGAAAGAAAAGGGCGTTTTCCGCGTAGCCGTAGTTCAGCGGGACTACGTAGGGTTTTTTCCCGTCCACCATGGAAAGAAAGCAGATGTGCCCGTGCCTCAGGATCTTCACGACCTCATCCCCGGATTCGATCCTCATATCTTTGCGCCTCATGAGAAGATGATACCAGAGACAAGGGCCCCGGTGGAAGATCGGGATTCAGGCGGTAAAAAGGGCGCCAATCCTTTCCCGGCGCCGCCTGCATCGGGAGGATGAAAAAGGACCGCGTCCCTCCCGGCAGGTCTGCCGAAAAAAACGCGGTCCTTGACCTGATTGTTCAGGTAGCATGGGTCGTGGAAACGGACGGGCCATCATCGAAAAATCCGCCCGGTCCCTGTTTCAATGTTATTTCACCTTGTCGGTGAAGACGCCGAAGGTGATGGCCCCTATCGCCATTCCATTATCCATGACGGGGACCGAGATCTGGACGACGTTGTCTTCCGGCTCGTCGACGAAGATGCCGCCCTTGCCATCGGCGAAGGACTTGATCCATTTGTCCTCATCGCCCTGCATGTAGTCTCCAGTCTTATCGGTCTCGCAGACCAGCGCCCCCTGGTTGTCCATGACGAAGATCTCCTGGATATAGGGCACCAGAGAACGGACTTCCTTCAGATAGCGGGCGCAGGGGCCCTCGAGATAGGGCTTCATATAATCCGCGACGCCCTCTTCTGCCTTCCAAAGGGTGTCGATCCTGTTGATCTCCTCCATTGTTTCGCCCTGGCTGTTCTTTTCCTTGGTGTATTTGACGATGTATTTGTTATGCCCGATGGGGGCCAGTTCATTCTTGGCAAGGGCCTCGAAATGACCGGCAGCCAAAGCGGAGCCGATAGCAAAAACGGTTCCCAGAACGACCACGGTGAGAATTGCGATGGATTTTTTCACGCCTCTACCCTCCTTCATTGTTAACCCTGGTTTCTCAAAAACAATCGAAACATCTCAGCCATAATGCGTTTTAAAAAGGCACCCTCGGTTATCACCCCCATTCCAATGAACTGCGATTACCGTCCGACAGGGATTCACTGCCCGCGCGGCCCTGCCCTCCCGGCAGTTCCTTACTGAGCCAGACTCTGAATTCTTCCAGTATAGCAATTTTTAAAGGTGCTGCACGAAAAGGGTCTGAAGAAGAAAAAACATTCCGGGAAGGGTGGAGGCGGAATGGCCCGCGGGGAGGTACTGATTCCGGGGGATAAACTCCATCGAACCGCTCCAAACCCGCGGCGGTTCAGATTTGTCCTGGAGTTTGCAAGGTCCGCCTTCGCTCCCCTGGAAGGCTAGGGTCAGGGAAGAGGTTGAGCTACGGCGGGACAGCACAAAACTAACGATCCCAGGCCGACGTGTCGACCTGGGATCTGAGTTTTGTAGCTGGTGCCGAGGGACGGAATTGAACCGCCGACACGAGGATTTTCAGTCCTCTGCTCTACCGACTGAGCTACCTCGGCGCTTTTTCAGACCTTCCTATCTAGTCCAAAAGGGCATCCGGTGTCAAGGGAAGAGCCGTCCCCTATGCCTGAATGCGGACACAGAAAACGGCTCCCCAAATCGCGTTGTTTAATTGCTGATCAGTTTATCAGTCTCTTTCCCTTTCCCACTCCCATTCGCCGTTCCATTTGTTCTTTCCTTTTTCCCACGGGATCCGTTCGTAGCGGTCGTCCCTGTCGAAACGCTGGCGCGGCATGTTGCGCATCTGTTTGGGGACGCGTTCCGGCTGCATGTAGGCCCAGGGGCCGTTGTAGCTCCACGACCAGTACCAGACGTTGTTGTAGCGCTTGTACCAGCGGTCCTTGTTGAAAAAGATCTCGTCCGGCACGCCGGGGTAGGCATAGGTTCGGGTGTTGGGCAGCTTGTAGAGGAATCCCGGAGGCCTGAGGTCGGACCTTGGAGGCGTCAGGTCCCGGCGCTTCTCCCAGTGGCCATAGGGGACCCGGTAGTGGTCCTGGCGGTAGCGGGTATGGTAATCGGGGGGGAGCCTCCTGAAATGAGAGGGAAGCCGGTCGGGCCTCATGTAGTACCACGGCCCGCGGTAGTTCCGTCCCCAGTACCAGACACCACGCGCGCTGTAGTACCACAGACCGTCGTAAAAGAAGAGATCAAAGGAAACCCCCGGGTAGAAATAGATCCCCAGGTTCGGCATCATGAACAGGAATTCAGGCTGGCTGATGACCACCGACGGCGGCCCGGGAGGCGGCGGTCCGGGGGCGGGTCCCGCGGCGTGGCCGGTCGCATAGGCGACGCACCCGGCCGTGGAAAGGCTGATAAGGAGCAGGACGGACAGAAGGGCATATCGATTCTTCAAGGTTCACCTCTCTTTCCCCTCCGGTTCGATTCTAACCCATCAGGGGTGTTTTTGGTCGAAATTTTTGGCGAAAATTTCATGTTGCGGGCTCCTTACTGTTAGACACTCGCAAAGAGAAAAAGTTAAGATAAATATATGAGCCCTGAATTCTGGAAAAAAGTGACCATTCGGGTGCCGGCCGCCATGGAGGAGATCGTCTCAGATTATCTCATTACCCTGACGGATCGCGGGATCTCCTCCCGTGAGGAGGAGGGAGGCGTTGTCATCGAGGGCTTCCTGGGATCTCCTTCCCGGGAGAGGATCCTGACACTCGAGGGATATCTAAAGGATCTGGTCGACTGGGGGGATCTGCCGCCGGGGACAGCTCCCGGGGTGACCGATGTGCCGGAGGAGGACTGGATGTCCCTTTTCCGTTCGCAGCATCATCCCGTGAGGATCTCGAAAAAGCTGGTCGTCCGCCCGGCCTGGTGCGAACCGGTGACCCCGGAGGATCTTGTTGTGGATCCGGGCCTTGCTTTCGGGACCGGGAGCCACGCTACCACAAGGATATGTCTAAAGCTCCTCGATGAAGTGTTTCGCAATCGGGTCTTTCACCGCATGCTTGACCTCG
>JAFGWO010000042.1 GCA_016937135.1 Pseudomonadota bacterium | reverse complement strand
GGGGGCTTTTCATCGGATTGGGGAAGCGGCCGGACGGCCCTGTTCCCCAAAGCGAATTCGGAGGGATGCCTCCCACTCTTTTCCTCGAAATGGTTCACAGCCTTTAACTGCGCAAGGAAAACTGCCGGCCCCATGGCGCCGGCCCCTGTCAGGGCAGGATCGCCATCCAGGAGGATCCGCCAGCGCTTTGAAACCTTCCCAAAAAGGACACGGAGTCCGGGGAGATGGGCCATGGACCAGACCCGATACTTGAAAACCTGCGGCGAACGGGTTTTTAATGGTCTTCCCCAAACATGGCATGGCAGGCGGAGGGGTTTGCCCGGGTCCTAATCGTGGCAGCCATTACAATGCAGACAACCTATTCTGGGGATCTGCCTTTAACCCGCGCCCCTTCCCGTTTTCGGCCCGGCTCTTTTCCCTGCCCTCACCCCCTTCCGATAGCGAACCTTAATAACAGTTCCTTCCTCAAGGATCTCTCTTCTGATTAACGGCTCATGCGCCAGGATATTCACTTCGGACTGTTCGGAAATCAGAGTTTCATAAAAAACAATTTGGGGATCAGAGAGGTATACTTGAACAGAATTGGGGCGCGTCAGGATCAATAATACGCGGTAAAAAAGGAGGAGTCGGAATGGGAGCCTTGATAATCCAGCTTTTAAGCGGGGCAGTAGGCGGGAACCTTGCGGGGTCATTTATGAAGAATTGGTCTCTGGGTACCCTCGGCAATTCCATTGTCGGGATCCTGGGTGGGGGGATCGGGGGACAATTGCTTGGAATGCTTGGCATAGCCACGGGCGGCGGCGGGATGGACATCGGGAGCATCATCGGGAGCATCGCGGGCGGCGGCGTCGGCGGTGGCGTGCTGCTGGCGATCATCGGCATGATTAAAAAAGCCATGGGCAAATAGAGCTCTAATCGCTTGAATTTTCAGGAAGGCGGCAGAAAAATTCTGCCAAACCCCTGAAAACCACCCGTTGAGAGGGGGCCCGTGTTTCGAGGGCCCCCTGCTAATACAAAAGCGGCGGGCAAAGATATTCAGGGTGAACCTTTTTTTTCCAAAACCGCCGCTTTTGGTGGCGGGATTTGGTTTGCTTTTAACTGCGGTTTGCCTTTAAAACGAACCAGGGGCTCATCTCTCACTGAGCGTTGATAGGGTCGCAAAAAGTCCGATTCGGGATTTTTTGCGCAACGGAAAGGGAAAAGCGTCGTTTTCCCTTTCCTTACGAATCAAGGACTTACGACGACGGTCCTCGATTCGGGCGCCCCGCGCGGGGCGCGTTGATGACTTTTTGCGACCCTGTCAACCTGAGACACAGGAGTTGATGGCGCCCGTTCTCCCGGCAGCGCCGTTTCCCGACATCCACGCGGGGCTTCGGTGGGGGATGTTTAAAGGCATGAGTGAGGTAAAGGGCATGAACAGAACCCGCACGTTTCTTCTGATGGTTTCTTTGACCGTGCTTTTCGTGCTCATAGGCGGCGCTGTGGGAGGAAGACAAGGGGCTATTGTCGCCTTTCTCATGGCCTCGGTTATGAATTTTTTCTCCTACTGGTTTTCCGACAAGATCGTCCTGAAGCAGTACGCGGCCCACCAGGTGGGGCCGGACAACCAGTCGCGCCTTTACCAGATAGTGGCCGACCTCGCCCGCAGCGCCGACCTTCCCATGCCGAAGGTTTTCGTCATCCCCGAGCAGAACCCGAACGCCTTCGCTACCGGCCGCAACCCCTCTCATGCTGCCGTCGCAGCGACGCAGGGATTGCTTGAGATCATGGACGACGACGAACTGGCCGGGGTCATGGCCCACGAGCTGGCCCACGTGAAGCACCGTGACATCCTTACCGGCACCATCGCCGCCACCTTCGCCGGGGCCATCGCCATGCTGGGCCAGTTCGCCCGCTACGGGGTCGCCACAAACCGGAACCAGCGCAGCAACCCCCTTGGACTGCTGTTCATCGTCATCGGAGCGCCCCTCGGAGCCATGCTACTGCGGATGGCCGTTTCCAGGGTCCGTGAGTTCGCCGCGGACGAGGGAGGGGCACGGATCAGCCGCAAGCCCCTGGCCCTTGCCAGTGCCCTGGGGAAACTCCAGCGCGGTGTTCAGGCCCTCCCCCTGACAAGGGGAAATCCCGCGCATTCCCACATGTTCATCATGAACCCCTTCACCGGAGGCCTTCAGAAACTCTTCTCCACCCACCCGCCGGTGGAAGAGCGAATCAGGCGCCTGCGGCTCCTTGCAGGCGGCTGAGATCTCCAGCGGCAGGGATAATCCGCCAACCGTTTTTCCCACCCATTTCCCTCCCGAGGGAAAATCGGAGTCTTTCCCCTCCCGGGGGTAATCCTGTCGGTCTGTCATGATGAAGGCTTTAGCTCCCGTGTGCCCGCTTTTCGTTGCCGCCCTGAAAAACCTCTGATAGGATTAACTCCCCTGGCCAGGGAATCTGGCCCCGTTTAAATCTCGAGAAATAAAGTCCGCGTAAAGCCCGCTTTGGATTTGAAAGATCCCGTCTTCTCCCGCGGTCAATCCGACCGGGAAAAGTCAAGCAGGGGTCCCGTCGGCCCCGGCCCGGATCCTGTATGGAAAGGTCAAATGGAAGCCCTGATCAGTTCCACCATTGCCGTCACCATCGCTGAAATCGGAGACAAATCCCAGCTCCTTTCCCTCTTCCTTGCCTCCCGGTTTACAAGGCGCTACGCCATTATCGCCGGGATCCTCGCCGCCACCCTCTTTAACCACACCGTCTCCGCATGGTTCGGGGTGTGGCTCCTTAAAGTCATACCTCCCGGCATGGCCCCATGGCTCATCAGCGCAAGCTTCCTCCTGATCGCCCTCTGGCTGCTCTTCCCAGACCAAAACGAGGAGGGATCAGGCCGTTTCGACCGTTTCGGCCCCTTCATCGCAACTACCATCCTCTTTTTTCTGGTGGAGATCGGGGACAAGACCCAGATCGCCACCATCGTCCTGGCCGCGAAATACAACCAGACATCCCTCGTGATCTTGGGCACTACCCTCGGGATGGTAATAGCCAACCTCCCGGTGGTCTTGGCCGGCGGGTGGATAATGAGAAAAATCCCCCTGAACTACGCGAGGTGGACAGCCTTCGCCCTTTTCCTTGCAATGGGGGTGATCACGATCTATTCAGCGGCTGCAGGCTGATCCCCGGCGGGGGAATATGCTATTGTCTGCTTCATGGATACCAGGAATGAAATGACGGGTGAAGGAATCAAACTGGCTTACAGGGAAAAACCAGGGTCTTCCGGCGATGTTGTCCTCTGCATCCATGGCCTTGGAGACGCCGGCAGTTCCTTCGCGCCCCTGTTTGAAACCGGCCTCTTCTCTCATCTGACCCTTGTTGCCCTGGACATGCCGGGGTGCGGAAAAAGCGCAAGGCCTTCAGATTTTTCCTACTCCATGGAAGACCAGGCAGAACTCGTTTGCCGATGGATCGAACAATCGGATTACGAAAAGATCACCCTTGCCGGACACAGCATGGGGGGGATCATCGCCCTTTTCGCCGCCGAAAGGCTCCCGAGGGAAAGGATCGCGGCGTTCATAAACATCGAGGGGAACCTCGGACCCGAGGACTGTTTTTTCAGCGGACTCATCGCTTCCTGGGCTGAGGAAGATTTCGAAAAAGAGGGTTTTTTCGGCATCCTGGAGAAACTGCGGGGAGGAACCCCCCACGATCCCAAGGAGGTCATGGAAAAATATACGGCCAACTTCGCGAAGGCGCTCCCTCGAGCCATTTACCGCTCCTCTGTTTCCCTGATGCTAGAGAGCACACACGGGAACCTGAAGGAAAGGTTTTCCGCCCTCCCATGTCCCAAGGCCTTTATCTCCGGGGAGAGGTCCCTTACTCCATCCCTTGCCCGGTGGCTCGAGAAAAATCATATCCTCCATTTTACGGTGCCGCAAAGCGGCCATTTCATGATGATCGAACAGCAGGAAAATTTCTACGAAGTTTTCCTGCGGATACTTGAAAAGACGGGGAAAACTCTGGGATGACGCTCGCTCCAGGGTCAACGGAACAGGAATTCGGAGAGGGCTTTTTCCGGGAGCCGCCAGCGGGATCTTTTTTTTGGATGTTCCCGCGGAAAAACCTCCCGCCTTGCCATGGGCGGAAATTTGCGGTAGGTTCCTCTCTTGCAAATTCCCTCGTGGGGACGTAGCTCAGCGGGAGAGCACCTGCTTCGCATGCAGGGGGTCGCGGGTTCAAATCCCGCCGTCTCCACCACTCGACGCACAAAAAAGCCACCCCGAAGGGGGTAGGCTTTTTTGTTTGCTCGTGGCAAGCCACGGGGCGAAAAACACAAGCTCCGAGCAGCGTTGAGTTGTCCTGAGAAAGGTGCCGATCAAATATGCACCGCGTCGAAGGGGACCCCACCACAGAACCACTAAGCCCATGGAAAGAGGGAACCGTTTGCTCCGATTTGTGATCCCGATGCCAATCCAGGAATCTCGTGCGGCCAGGACCCCCCGCCTGAATCCCCCTTTTATGCTAGAGTATTCCTGTGGCTTCTCATTTCCACAACCGGGGAAGTTCCACAGGTCGGTTTTTTTCCTAAAAGGAGGCGTCAGGCATGCAGACACGCATGGCGGGCACGCCCTTCGAGGCGGTCCACTTTATCGAGGTTCCCCGTCCGGAAGGAAGGTGATGACGATGCAAATCGGGATGATCGGACTTGGGAAAATGGGCATGAACATGGCCCGTCGGCTTCTGCGGGGCGGCCACGAGGTGGTGGCCTGGAACAGATCCCCGGAGAAGATCGACCAGCTGGTGAAGGAAGGGGCTGTCGGGGCCTATTCCCTCGAGGAAATGGCCGCGAAACTCGACCCCCCCCGCCCCGTCTGGATCATGCTCCCCGCGGGGCCGGTGGTTGAGGACATGATCTCGCAGCTAGGGGAGATCCTGGACCCGGGGGACATCATCATCGAAGGGGGCAACAGCTTTTACAAGGACGACATCCGGAGGGCCGGCGAACTCGAAAAGAAAGGGATCGTCTACGTGGACGCGGGGGTTTCCGGGGGCATCTGGGGCCTGACCCTCGGGTACTGCACCATGGTGGGGGGGCCCAGGGAGGCTTTCGAGCGCCTGGAACCTGTCTTTAAAACCCTGGCGCCCGAGGAGGGCTACCTGCACTGCGGCCCGACGGGGGCGGGGCATTTCGTGAAGATGGTGCACAACGGCATCGAATACGGCCTCATGCAGGCCTACGCCGAGGGCTTCGAGATCATGGACGCATCCCCCTATGGCAGGGATCTCGATTTCGCGCAGGTCTCCCGTCTGTGGAACCAAGGCAGCGTGATCCGGTCCTGGCTCCTCGAACTTGCCGAGGGAGTTTTTGAAAGGGACCCGCGCCTGAATAATGTGGAAGACATCGTCCAGGACTCCGGAGAGGGCCGCTGGGCAGTCCAGCAGGCAGTGGAAACATCCGTCCCCGTCCCCGTCCTCGCGGCCTCCCTCTTTGCCCGCTTCCGGTCGCAGCAGGCAAGCTCCTTTTCCGGGCGCCTGCTGGCTTCCCTCAGGCACGCTTTCGGAGGCCATGGGGTAACGCGCAAAGGGCCGAATTTATGAGAAAGAAGGAGGAAGACGGGAGAGGCCGTGATGAAAAGGCCGGATACACGGCAAAGGCGGCGGCTTCAGACAGGTGCAGCCAGGAACGTCCGACGGACCCTTGCATCTTTGTCATCCTGGGGGCTTCGGGGGATCTGACCTCCCGGAAGCTGATCCCGGCCCTTTACAGCCTGCACCGCAAGGGAGGGCTGCCGGAGCCATTCCGGGTTGTCGGATGCGGCAGGACGCCCCTGACGGATGAATCCTTTCGCGAAAACATGGCGCCCGATGAGAAAGAGGCCGAAAGCTGGAAGGACTTTTCCCGGTTCCTTCATTACGTCGAGCTCATCTATGACTCGGAAGAGTCCTATCGCCATCTTGCGGATTACCTGAAAAAGATGGAAGGGACGGCTCGAACCGCCGGAAACCGCATTTTTTATCTTGCCATCCCCATGTTCCTTTATCCGGAAGCGGTTGAAATGCTGGGGGCCAGCGGACTGGCGGGTCCCGAGGTTAAGGGAGGCTGGACGAGGCTGGTGGTTGAAAAGCCTTACGGGAGCGACCGGAAGTCCGCGGCCGAACTGGACGAGGTGATCCACCGGAGCTT
>JAFGWO010000041.1 GCA_016937135.1 Pseudomonadota bacterium | reverse complement strand
GCTCAATGAACGTCCTGCCGACATAGTGGTTTCTGATGAGCCCCCATTCAAGGGGGAGACCCAGCCTCTGGGCGTACCCTAAAGCGGCCGGGACCCCTGAGTCGGGAACGGGCACCACGATGTCCCCCTCCGCCGGGGCTTCTTCGGCAAGTTCCGCCCCCAGCCTCTTGCGCACATCATAGACATTGAGTCCATCGATGGTGCTGTCCGGCCGCGCGAAGTAGATATATTCAAAAATGCATGGTGAGGCCTTCATCTTCGGGAAGGGGAAGGAGGAGCTGACGCCATGGCGATCCACGACAACCACCTCCCCCGGGCTGACATCGCGGACAAAATCGGCCTCGATGAGATCGAGGCTGCAGGTTTCGGAGGTGAAGACCCAGGCATCCCCCAGGCGGCCCATGCTCAGGGGTCTGAAACCCCGCGGATCACGGACGGCAATGAGCCTCTTTTCGGTCAGGATCAGGAGGCTGTAGGCGCCCCGCACCTGGTGGAGGGCCTCAACGAGGCGGTCAACCTCATTGACCCCCCTCGACCTCGCCATGAGGTGGATGATGACCTCGGTGTCGGAGGAGGAATGGAAAATAGCTCCCTTTTCCTCAAGATCCTCCCGGATCTCCCGCGCGTTGACCAGGTTCCCGTTATGGGCAAGGGCCATGCCCCCGCGGGAATTCTGGACGGCAATGGGCTGGATGTTTTCCGGGTGGCTTCTTCCTGTTGTGGAGTACCTGTTATGCCCGATAGCGGAGGTCCCCGGAAGACCCTTGAGCACCTCCGGCGTGAAGATGTCGTGCACCAGGCCCATTTGTCCGAAGCGGTAAACCCGAACCCCGTCCGAAGAGGCGATGCCGGCGCTTTCCTGCCCCCGATGCTGGAGGGCATGGAGTCCAAGATAGGCGATGTTGGAAGCTTCCTCGTGTCCGAAGATCCCGAACACGCCGCATTCATCCCTGAACTTGTCGTTGTCCATTCTTTCTCTTTTTCCCGCGGTATTCAGGGATCGCTCCGGATCAAGGAAGGGCCTGCCTGACATATTCGCACGCGTTTTTGAAAAAGGGGACCCCCCCGCCCTCTTCCGGAAGGGATTGCCGGGTCCATCTCGGGTGGTTGACCCTGTGGAGGTAGGCCTCGGGGTGCGGCATGAGGCCGAAAAGGAGCCCCGACGGGGAACAGATCCCCGCGATGCAGCCCGTGGATCCGTTGGGATTATGGGGATATTCCATGGTCGGCAGTCCGGTCAGGGGATCCACATACCTCAGGGCGGCCAGTTTCCGCGACTCGATCCCCTCCAGTATCCCCTCATCACGGACGACAAATTTCCCCTCCCCATGCCGGACGGGCAGAGTGATTTTTTCCATTCCCCTGGTGAAGATGCAGGGAGAGGAGGGATCAGCCAGGAGATCTACCCAGCGATCCTCGAACCGCCCGGAATCATTGAAAGTGAGGGTGGCCACGCGTTCCCCTGATCCGGCCATTCCCGGCAGCAGCCCCATCTTGACCATGAGCTGGAATCCGTTGCAGACACCGAGGATCGGCCGTCCCTTCCCGATAAAACGATCCAGCTGCTCCCGAACCTTTTCGCCCGAACCCTTTACAACCGCATAGGTCAGCCGGTTGGCCTGGACCATGGCCGAGCCCAGGTCATCCCCGTCCAGGAAGCCTCCCGTGAGGTTTAAAAAATGGAAATCATCAAGGCAGACCTCCCCGGAGAGGATCGCGGAGATGTGGACCTTGAAGGCCTCAAACCCGCCCAGGCGGCAGGCCTCGGCGGCCTCCCTCTCGCAGTTGGTCCCGTTTCCGGTGATGATGATGGCTTTCGGTCTTGCGAGCATGATTCCCCCGGTCCATGAGGTTCAGAGACATACCGGGAAAAGGAATGTCCTCCCTTCTCCCTTCCGTTTGCCTTTACAATTCCCTCAAAGTTTTCTGCCAGGATTCCTTCATCCGGTCCAGGGAAAGACGGACGAGTTCCCTCCGGTCCCGGCAGATGAGCACGTGCGGCCGGGCAACGCACACACCGATCCTGCCCCATCGGTCCTGAACCATCAGGCGTTCGAAATCGGCGGCCCGGCCGGGCTCAACTTCCACGAGGAGCCGGCTGGCCGATTCGGAGAAAAGCAGGGCCGCGTCGTCGAGGTCGCTCCCCCTGACCGGGACAGCGGAAAGATCGACTTCGGCCCCGACATCCCCCGAGAAGGCCATCTCCGAAAGGGCCACGGCCAAGCCGCCGTCCGAGCAATCGTGGCAGGATCGGACCAGTCCCTCCCGCGCGGCCCGATGAGCGGCTCGATAGCGCTTCAATGCCCCCTCAAAATCCACGCGCGGAACGTTTTTCCCGACGCAGCCGATACGCGCGTAATATTCCGAGCCGCCGAGCTCGTTCGAGGTCTCCCCAAGGAGATAAAGAAAGTTCCCCTCTTTCTTCAGGTCCATGGTCACGGCCACCCTTACGTCGGGAATCCGGCCGATAACCGACACCAGGAGGGTCGGCGGAATGGAGATCCTGGTTTCCCCCACGAGATAATCGTTCTTCATGCTGTCCTTGCCGGAGATCAGGGGGATCCCGAAAGCCGTAACGGCGTCAAATAGCCCTCTGTTGGCCCGCACAAGCTGGGCGAGCTTGAACGCCCCGTCGGGGGTCTTTTCCGACTGGATTGGGTCGCACCAGCAGAAATTGTCCAGGGCCGCGGCGGCGGACGGGTCCCCCCCGGCGGCAACGAAGTTCCGGAGGGCTTCATCCACGGCGTTGGCGGCCATATCGTAAGTGTCGATATCGCTGTATCTCGGGACGATGCCGTTGGAGACGACAACCCCCTCGAAGGAATCGAGGATGGGCCTTACCACGGCCGCATCGGACGGGCCGTCGTCCTTTGCCCCGGTGAATGGTTTGACCACGCTTCCCCCCTGGACCTCGTGGTCGTACCTTCTGACGATGGTCTCCTTGGAACAGATATTCAACCGGCCAAGGAGATCAAGGAGGACCTCTCCCGGGTCCTCCAGCGGAAGAACACCGGGTTCCGCAGAGGGGGCCGGGTCCCACTCGGCGACAAGCTCCATCTGCGGGAGCCCCTCGTGAAGGAATTCCATCTCCAGAAAGCCCACCGTCCTGCCCGCGAACCTTATGTGGAAATAACCGGAATCGGTGAACTCCCCGAGATCGGTCGACTCCACCCCCATCTTTTCAGAAAGGGCCATGAAGCGTTCCAGGTTTTCGGGGGGCACGGAAAGGGTCATGCGTTCCTGGGCCTCTGAAACGAGGATTTCCCAGGGATCAAGTCCCGGATATTTGAGAGGGGCAAGATCCAGATCCAGGACAACCCCGCCGGTGTCACGGGCCATTTCTCCCACTGACGAGGAGAGCCCGCCAGCGCCGTTGTCGGTGATGCTGGAATAAAGGCCTTCGTCCCTCGCCTCGAGGAGAAAATCGGTCATCCGCTTCTGGGTTATGGGGTCCCCGATCTGCACCGCCGTCACCGGGGAGCCCTCGTGGAGTTCCTCCGAGGAGAAGGTGGCCCCGTGGATGCCGTCCTTTCCGATCCTGCCTCCCACCATGACAACCCTGTCCCCGACCCTTGCCCCCTTGAGGTGGGACAGGCGCCCGGCGATGACAGACGGCATGATGCCGCAGGTCCCGCAATAGACAAGGGGCTTTCCGAGGAAGCGGTCATCGAACACCACCGTCCCGTTCACCGTCGGGATCCCGCTCTTGTTGCCCCCGTGTTCCACCCCCTCGACCACCCCTTCGAAAATACGCCTCGGGTGGATGATCCTCGGCGGGAGGGGACGGTCGTAGAAGGGCGAGGCAAAGCAGAAGACATCGGTGTTGAAAAGGAGGCTCGATCCCATTCCGGTGCCGAAGGGGTCGCGGTTTACCCCCACGATGCCCGTCAGCGCTCCGCCGTAAGGGTCGAGGGCCGAAGGGGAATTATGGGTTTCCACCTTGAAAACCAGGTTCCAGGAATCGTTGAACCGGATCACCCCCGCATTGTCCTTGAACACGGAAAGGCAGATGTCCCTTTCTCCCTGTCTTTCCCTGACAAGCCGGGTGGCCTCGACGATGAAGGTTTTAAAGAGGGAGTCGATCCTTTCCGTCCCGCCCTTTTCGTCGCGGTATTCGATCCGGGCATTGAAGATCTTGTGCTTGCAGTGCTCCGACCACGTCTGGGCCAGGGCCTCCACCTCGACGTCGGTAGGAGCTGCCCCGAGGCCGTAGTCCTCCCTCCGGCGGGCCACCTCCAGACGCCGGAAATAGCCCTGGATGGCCTCCATTTCCCTTAATGACAGGGCCAGGAGCCGGCTCCGGCTGATCTCCATAAGGTGGGCGGCGTCCCCCTCCAGATCCACCTCGGAGACCTTCCCTCCTCCGGATATGGTCACCCTGGGTATCTCGGGCCGGGACAGATGTTCCGGGTCGAAACCTTCCCACGGAATGATCTCCCAGCGGTTGATGAGGTCATTGGCGAGGACCTGGGAAACGAGGCGCCGGGCATCCCTTTCATCGAGATTTCCCGTGACCCGGTACTGGATCGAGGAATAGACCCCTTCCCCTTCAGCAAGAGACCGGCCGATGACCTGGGAAACGGCCTCCCCGGCGCTTCTCCCCACGTTGTCGGTCACACCCGGCTTGAATCCCACCTCCAGAATGAAATCGAACCGTCCGGGAAGCGGCTTCCCTATGGAAAATTCCTGGATGACGGGATCGGTGAACGGGCCGGAGGCAATCCGGACGAGTTCCTCGGGAGAAAGATCCACGTCCACCGTGTAGACAGAAAGGGTCCTCACATTTTGGAGATGGATCCGGGCCATCTCCCTGGCTTCCCGGACCACCCGCTCGCCGCGGGGATCCCTGACGCCATCTCTGAATCCCACTTCCACCCGAACCGCCACTATCAGTTCCCCTCCCCGAAAACACGCTGGAAAATCACGCCGACGTTGGAAAGAAGGGCGGAAGGATCGAAAACCCTGACCAGTTGGGCCGGGCTGATGCGCCCTGTGACGGCGGGGTCCTCACGGACGATTTCAGAAAAAGGCCGTCCCAAGTCGATGGCCCTGTGGGCGTTTTCCTGGACGATCCGGTATGCCTCCTCCCGCGTCATCCCCGCCCCCGCAAGGGCCAGGAGAAGGGTCTGGGAAAAAGTGGTCCCTCCGGAAAGATCCATGTTGGCCCTCATCCGGTCGGCATCGACCTCCAGTCCCTCCATGATTTCGGTGAACCGGTGAAGCATGAAATCCAGGACAATGGTGGCATCGGGAAGGATCACCCTCTCGGCCGAGGAGTGGCTGATATCCCTCTCGTGCCAGAGGGGGATATTCTCCAGGGCCGTCAGGCAATACCCCCTCATCAGCCGGGCAAGCCCCGCCAGATTTTCCGACAGGATCGGGTTCCTTTTATGGGGCATGGCCGATGATCCCTTCTGCCTTTCGCGGAAAGGTTCCCGGATCTCGGCAACCTCGGTTCTCTGGAGGTGCCTGATCTCCACGGTAAATTTCTCGAGAGAGGCAGCGGCAAGGGCCAGGGCCGACATGAATTCGGCGTGCCGGTCCCTCTGGATGATCTGGGTAGAGGCCTTTTCGGGGGCCAGTCCCAGCTTTGCGCAGACGAATTCCTCGAGTTCGGGGGGGATGTTGGAATAGGTGCCCACCGGGCCGGAGAGCTTTCCCACGGCCACGGCTTTCCTTCCCCGCAGGATCCTCTCCCTGGCCCTGCCCAGCTCCTCAAACCAGAGAGCCATTTTCAGACCGAAGGTAACGGGCTCGGCGTGCATTCCGTGGGAACGTCCCATCATCACGGTGTCTTTGTGCCGAAGGGCCTTTTCCTTTACCGCCGCCCGCGCCCTGTCCACCCCATCGAGGATAAGATCCGCCGCCTGGGTCAACTGGACCGCGAGGGCTGTGTCGAGGACATCGCTGCTCGTCATGCCCAAATGAATATATCTGGAATCCGGGCCCACCTTCTCCGATACCGAAGTTAGAAAGGCGATCACATCGTGCCGGACCTCCTCTTCGATCTCATCGATCCTGGCAAGGTCGAAGCCGGCCCTTTCACGGATCACAGCGAGGGCCTCGTCGGGAATCCGCCCCAGCCGGTTCCATCCTTCGCAGGCCGCAAGCTCCACATCCAGCCAGATCCGGCAGCGGTTCTCGGGTTCCCAGATTGCAGCCATTTCGGGGCGGGAATAACGCGGAATCACGAAAAATCCTTTCTCTGGAGAAAAACGGCCCGAATCAGAATCCTTTTGAATATACTTCCTGGAGTTTACCTTGTGAACTTCAAACTGCAAATCCAAAAAGGCCCACCTGAACCCTGTCAAAGTTGATGGCTTCGCAAGAAGTCATCAACGCGCCCCGGTCGGGGCGCCCGGATCGAGGACCGTCATCGTAAGTCCTTGATCCGTGAGGAAAGGGAAAACGACGCTTTTCCCTTTCCGGGAAGCGAAAAGTCCCGCCTGGACTTTTTCCGGCCCTGTCAAATATCGAGCCTGAACACCGGGGTGGGAAGGGGCATTCCGGCCACATGGACCTTGGCTCCCCTTCCCTCTCCCCCGAGGACACCCAAAGCCGTCCCCAGCGCCAGGTCGGGGGTGTTGTTCGTCTCACTGAGATGACCCAGGACCACCCACCGAAGCCCGGGATGGGAGAGGGTTTCCAAAAGCCCTGATGAAGCCCCATTGGAAAGATGACCCGTCCGGCTCCTGATCCGCTGCTTCAAAAACCAGGGATAAGGACCTTCCAGGAGCATCTTCTCATCATGGTTGGATTCGATAAGGAGGAAGTCACACCCTTCGAGCCTCTTCCTTACCAGGGAGGTGGCGTAACCCAGGTCGGTGGCAATCCCGATCTTGCGGCTTCCCATGGAAAGGACGAACCCCACGGGATCTGCAGCGTCATGGGGAATAGAGAAAGGGGAGATGGAAAAACCGGCGAGGTGAAAGTCCACTCCAGGGGTCACCGCATTCACCGGACACTCCCGAGAAAGCCCGGCGGCGGCGCATGTCCCGGAGGTCGTGAAGACCGGCAGGTCAAGGCGTCGGGAAAGGACCCTTACTCCCCGGATGTGATCCTCATGTTCATGGGTCACCAGGATTCCGCGGATCCGGGCAGGATCCATCCCGACAAGGCAGACCCTGCGCATAAGCTCGCGGGCGCTCAGCCCCGCGTCAACCAGGAGAGCTCCCTCCGGACCTTCCACCAGAAGGGAGTTGCCCTTGCTCCCGCTTGCCAGGGAACAGATGTTGACGGAATTTGGACAAAGCATCAAAAAAGGGCCCGGTTAAGGTTCGAGGTTGCTGGTTCCAGGAATTCCGGACAATGGCCAGCAGACAGGATACTAGGTTAAAGGAAAAAGGAGAAAGGAAAAGTGTCCGAGCCCCCGGCAACCAGGCCTTTTAACCTGTCTTGCATCTCCTGCCCTTTTTCCGTTTCCTTTGTTTCTCATTCCCCGGTGTGTCCGAATCCCCCCTCGCCTCTCGCGGTAGGGGGCAGCTCTTTTACGACTTTTAAGTCCGCCCGAACGGCGGGGGCGATGATCATCTGGGCGATCCTCATCCCGCGGTTGACCGTGAAGGGCTTCGAACCCAGATTGAGAAGGATGATCTGGATCTCCCCCCTGTAATCGGCATCAACGGTGCCCGGGGAGTTGGGCATGAGGAGTGAATTGTTGAGGGCAAGGCCGCTTCGGGGTCTTATCTGGGCTTCGAATCCAGGGGGCACAGCGATCTGGAGGCCGGTGGGAATCAAGGCAGTATGCCCCGGATCGATGACGACCGGTCCCGCTACGGCGGCGGCAAGATCCGTACCCGCCGACTGTAAGGTGGCGTAGGCGGGAAGCCCTATCCCGCGGCCATGGGAAAGGACCTTGAGGAGAACGACCACAGGATCATCCGCGGATCTCACGGACCTCGTCCTCGCTGATGGGGCCGATGACGGTCAGGGACGTCCGGTCTTTCTGGAAGGTTTGGAGGGAAAGATCGCGGATCTGCTGGGCCGTAACGTTGTCGATACCCTCCTCGATCTCCTTCGTGCTGATCTGGCGACCGAAGAAGATGGCGTTCCTCGCAAGCTGGTTCATCCGGTTTCCGGTGCTCTCCAGCCCCAGAAGGAGGTTCCCTTTCAGCTGAAGCCGGGCAGTGTCAAGCTCATCCTCCGGGATCAGCCGGGTCATGAGGTCTTCCGTTTCCTCGCCGATCAGCCGCATCGCCTCCCCAAACCCCTCCCTGGACGTGCCGCAGTAGATGGTGTGCATGCCCGTATCCTCGTGGGCCGATTGATAGGAGAAAACCGAGTAGGCCAGCCCGCGTTCTTCCCGGATCTTCTGAAAGAGCCGCGAACTCACCCCGCCTCCGAGGACCGTGTTGAGAAGGGACATGACGTATCGCTGTTCATCCGCATACTTCAAGCCGGGATACCCGATGCAGAAATGGACCTGTTCCACGGGCCTTTGCTGGACGCAGAGTCCCGGCACATCTTTAGGCAGGGTCCGTGAGAGGGGCACGCGGCTTCGCTCCAGACCTGAAAATGCTTCGGAAAGCATCCGGATGAGCTCTTCCGGATCAAGGTTCCCTGCCGCGGTGACCAGCATCCTGTCGGCGCGGAAATGGGCCCCGTGGAACGAGACCACCTCCTCCCTGGAAAGACCCCGAAGGGACTCCTGGGTCCCCAGGACGGGCATCCCGAGGCTGTGGTCAGGCCAGTATTCCTGGCAGTGCAGATCGTGGATGACGTCATCAGGGGTGTCATCCACCATGCAGATCTCCTGGAGGATGACCTCGCGCTCCCTTTCGATGTCATCCCCGCCGAAACCCGAGTTCAGGGTGATGTCCGAAAGGAGATCCACGGCCAGGGGGAGGCTCTCTCCAAGAACCCTGGCGTAGAAGGATGTAAATTCTTTTCCGGTGAAGGCGTTTAGGGATCCCCCCATCGAATCTATTTCGAGGGCGATCTTGCGGGCGTCTCTTCGGGGGGTCCCTTTAAAAGCGAGGTGTTCAATAAGGTGGGTGATGCCCGACTGCGCGGCCGTTTCGTCCCGTGAACCGACAAGGGCCCAGATTCCCAGGCTGACGGAGGAAAACTCCCTCAACGGCTCCATGATGACCCTTAAGCCGCCGGGGAGGTTTGCCTCTGTGATGGATGCTCCGTGTCTTCGCTTCATCAAGCCGGGGGTGGCGGCGGGGATCAGGAACCGCCCTTTTGTCCGAGCTCTTTTTCGGCCTCCTTGATGCTCAGCCTGATCTTGCCGTCCCTGTCGATGTCGAGGACCTTGACATTGACCACGTCCCCTTCCTTGACGACATCCTCCACCTTGGCGACCCTGTGGTCGGCCAGCTGGGAAATGTGGACGAGGCCGTCGGTCCCTGAGACGACTTCAACGAAGGCGCCGAAATCCATGATCTTCTTTACCGTCCCGCGGTAGATCTTTCCGATCTCCGGCTCCTCGACGATGGCCTTGATCATATCCAAAGCGCGCTGGGAAGCGGCCTGATCTGATGAGGCGATGGTGACGGTCCCATCATCCGCCACGTCCATCTTGACCCCCGTCTCCTCGATGATGGAACGGATCACACGTCCCCCGGGGCCTATGACCTCCCGGATCTTGTCCGGTTTTACCTTTATGGTCAAAAGCCTGGGCGCATAAGGGGAAAGTTCCTCCCGGGAACGATCCAGAGTTGAATCCATGATATCGAGGATATGGAGCCGGCCGGCTTTGGCCTGCTGGAGCGCCGTATGCATCAGTTCCCTGGCGACGCCGGTGATCTTCAGGTCCATCTGAAAGGCGGTGATCCCTTCGCGGGTTCCGGACACCTTGAAATCCATGTCGCCCAGATGATCCTCCGCACCGAGGATGTCGGAGAGAACGACGGATTTCTCGGGGGTGTAAATGAGCCCCATGGCGATCCCGGCAACGGCCTTGGAAACCGGCACCGCGGCATCCATCATGGAAAGGCTGCCTCCGCAAACCGAGGCCATGGACGATGACCCGTTGGACTCAAGGACCTCGGCGACGACCCTTATGGTGTATGGGAAAACATCCTTTGCGGGCAGGACCTGCGAAAGACTCCGTTGGGCCAGATTGCCATGCCCGATTTCCCGCCTCCCCGGACCGCGGAGAAACTTGACCTCACCGGTGGCAAAGGGAGGAAAATTGTAGTGAAGCATGAACTTGCGGCGGTAATCGGCTTCAAGGGCGTCGATTATCTGTTCGTCCTCGGTGGTGCCGAGGGTCGTCACTGCAAGGACCTGGGTCTCACCCCTTGTAAAAAGGGCGCTTCCATGGGCCCTGGGAAGGACCCCCACCTCGCAGGAAATGGGACGGATATCCCCGGGTCCCCTTCCATCGATGCGGCGATTCTCCTCGAGGACCATGGCCCTCATCATCTCTTTTTCAAGAGTGCCCAGAACTTCGTCGATCTCCCCGGGAAGGGGTCCGCCATCCTCGC
>JAFGWO010000292.1 GCA_016937135.1 Pseudomonadota bacterium | reverse complement strand
TGATCAGGATCAAGAGCTACATGGACTACGGGACTTTCCAGCCCATCCAGATCGCCTCCATCATCGCCCTGAACGGACCGGACGACTGCGTCAGGGACACCGTCGAGATTTACCGGAAACGCCGCGACGTCCTGGTTAAGGGCCTCAACAGGATCGGATGGGAGGTCCAGAAGCCCCTTGGGACCATGTTCGTCTGGGCGCCGATTCCGGAACAGCACCGGAAACTTGGCAGCCTGGAATTCTCCCTTCTGGCCCTTAAAAAAGCCCTTGTGGCAGTGAGCCCCGGGATCGGCTTCGGGGAAAGAGGGGACGGGCACGTCAGGTTTGCCCTGGTGGAGAACGAGCACCGCACGAGGCAGGCCATTCGGGGCTTGAAAAACCTTCTGGACTAAGTAAGGCACCAACCCTGCCAAGGTTGGGGGTTCAAAATGGGAAACCCGGATTCTGGAACAATGAAAAAGGAAAGAGGGCGAAATTCATGAGCCGGAAGGAATTCTCGGTTGCCGTTGTTGGCGCCACGGGCGCGGTTGGCGAACTGATGATCAGAGTCCTTGAGGAAAGGAACTTCCCCGTCGGTGAGATGCGGTACATGGCCGCTCCCGGGGAGGCAGGCAAGGTCATGAAATGGAAAGGGGAGGATGTTGTGGTCCAGGCGGCAACCCCTGATTCCTTCAAGGGTGTCCAGATCGCGCTGTTCTCAGCGGGGGGGAAGCCCAGCCTTGATCTTGCTCCCGTCGCGGCCGAGGCCGGAGCCGTGGTTATTGACAATTCCTCCGCTTTCCGGATGGACCCTGAAATCCCCCTCGTCGTCCCCGAAGTCAACCCCGGGGATGTCGCCCTGTATCGCCACCGCGGGATCATCGCCAACCCGAACTGCACCACGATCATCATGCTCGTTGCCTTAAAACCCCTTCATGATTTCGCTCGCGTCCGCAGGGTCGTGGTCTCTAGCTACCAGTCTGCGAGCGGCGCCGGGGCCAAAGGCATCGCCGAACTGGAACAGCAGGCCAGGGACTGGTCGGCAGGGAAGCCGCTGGAGGTTTCGGCCTTCAGGCATCAGCTCTTTTTCAACCTCATTCCCCACATCGATTCCTTCACGGAAAACGGATTCACGAAGGAGGAGATGAAGATGCACAACGAGACCAGGAAAATGCTTCACGACGACCGGATCATGGTTAACGCCACATGTGTCCGGGTCGCGGTCCTGACCGCCCACTCAGAGTCGGTCACGATTGAGACGGAAAAGGAGATCACCCCCGGGAAGGCCGTCGAGCTTCTGAAGGCCGCCCCCGGGGTCGAGGTAATGGATGAACCGGAAAAGGGGGTTTACCCGATGCCCCTTTTCGCGGCCGGGCAGGATATCTGCTACGTGGGAAGGATAAGGAAAGACTTTTCCGCTCCCAACAGCCTAAATTTCTGGGTTGTGGGCGACCAGCTCCGCAAGGGCGCGGCCACCAACGCCGTTCAGATCGCCGAGATCCTGGCCCGCGACTACCTGTAAGGAGAGATAAAGGGGCAGTTCAGAGTCCAGAGTCCAGAGAGGGTATTTTTTCAGACTGTATTTTAAAAAAACTGAATTCCTCTGAACCCTGAACCCTGAACTCTGAACTTTTTAATTCCATGAGTTTCTTTTCCATCCCCCTCGGTCAATATTACCCGGCCCAGTCCGTTATCCACAATCTCGACCCCCGATTCAAGATCCTGGCCCTCGCGGCCCTGATGCTGCTGACCTTCAGCGTCAGCGCCCCTGTCGCGGTGATCCTTCACACAGCGGCCCTTCTGGGGTGCGTGACAGCCTCCTCCATACCCTTGAGGGTTTTCGCCCGGGGCCTGAAGATCTTTTTCTTTCTTTTTCTCTTCACTGCGGTCCTGCACCTTTTTTTCACCCCGGGGACCGCGATCCTGCGCCTCCCCGGGCCCGTCCCCCTTAAGATAACCCACGAGGGCCTTGTCAGGGGAGCCCTCATTTCGTGGCGGCTCCTCGGGGTCATCGCCCTTTCCTTTCTCCTCACCTTTACGACAACGCCCCTGCGCGTTACGAGGGGAATCGAAGCCCTCCTTGCTCCGCTGGGAAAGTTCCGGTTCCCCGTCCAGGATTTCTCCCTCATGATGATGATCGCCATCCGATTTATCCCCGTGCTGGCCACGGAGACGGACAGGGTTTGGAAAGCCCAGAGGTCAAGGGGGGCGGATCTGCGCAAGGGAGGCGTAAAGGCGCGGGCAAGGACCCTGCTGTCCGTCTTATACCCGGTGTTCAGCGGACTTTTCCGGCGCGCGGACGAACTGGCCATCGCTCTGGAGGCCAGGGGATATGTGCCGGGCAAACCAAGGACCTCCATGTGTCCCCTCCGGTGGGGCAGGGGTGACGGGATCGCCCTTCTGGTCATCCTGTTCTGGGTCGGGGGCATCTTCCTCGCCGGCAGGGTGGTTTGATCCATGGGCCGGATCAGACTCCTGCTGGAATATGACGGCACCGGGTTCCACGGCTGGCAGGTCCAGCCCGGCCTGCGGACGGTTCAGGGGACCCTGGAGGAAGCCCTTGCCCGGATGATGGGAAAGAAGACCGTGGCCGTCGGATCGGGCCGAACGGACGCAGGCGTCCATGCATTGGGACAGGTCGCCCACTGTGACGTTGAGAAGGACATTCCTCCCGCAAACATCATGATGGGCTTAAACAGCGGTCTGCCCGGGGACTTAAGGGTCCTGCGATGCGATCCGGCCCCGGGGAATTTCCACGCACAGAGAAGCGCCCGCGGGAAATATTACAGGTACGCCATCCTCAACAGGAGGGCTCCAACGGCCCTGGACCGGCATCGCGTCTGGCATATCCG
>JAFGWO010000040.1 GCA_016937135.1 Pseudomonadota bacterium | reverse complement strand
TCCTGGTCAGGTTGGCCAGGGACGGGCTGACCCTCCCATTTTCAAGCGCAGCGATGGTCTCCTGGTCAAGCCCGGAGTGCCGCATAACGTCCTCCAGGGAGAAGCCCTTCAATTCCCTGATCTTCCTCATCCTCTCTCCGACTTTCTCCCTTTCCATAACCCTCCCCTTTTAAACGCACCGGTTTTGCCGGCGTCTTTAATCGACAAACCCGCAACGCAAATAGTCCGATCCGGGATTTTTCGCTTCACGGAAAGGGAAAAGCGTCGTTTTCCCTTTCCCCACGGATCCTGAACCTGCCGCACGAATCCTGGATCCGGGCGCCCCGCGCGTAACGCAGACAGATTTTCAAAAACTTTTCATTTTATCTTACAAAACGAAGGGAGGGCGCAAGAAAAAAGGGTCCCCGGAATCGGGAAAATAAACCTTCTGCGGCTTCGTTTATAATGGGGATTGCATAGGGGTCCGGCCGCGATTGCAGGACCGGAAGGATTCCGGAAAGGAAACAACAATGCCGACCGTTTTTCATGCCAGCGTTTTTCAAAGGAGCGTCATTGTCTGGATCGGACTTTCGACCCTGGCGGTGGCAAACGGCGTTTTTCGGGAGGCCGTCATCGCTCCCCGCCTCGGGGCACAGGGGGGACATGTGCTCTCAACCTTGATCCTGTGTTTCGCGATCTTCGCCGTGACGTGGTTCACTCTCCCCTGGATCGAACCGCGCCGGGGCAGGGAGGCCCTCCTCGTCGGTGCCCTCTGGCTGGCTCTGACCCTGGCCTTCGAGTTCCTCGCGGGCCATTACCTCTTCGGCCATCCCTGGGAAAAACTCCTGGCCGATTACGATATCGCCCGGGGCCGCGTCTGGCCCCTGGTTTTGGTCACGACCCTGCTGGCACCATGGATAACGGCCGTGATGCGGGGGATGAAGGGAGGAGGGGAAAGGGAGAAAAGAAAGAAGGATGAAGGATGAAGCCGAAGGCAGTGCCTGCTGTGAATTCCGCCACCGGCGAGATCGAAGGGGTAACTTTCCGTTAATCGCTTTTCCCTAAAAGCCTCAACGCAAAGGGCCACGAAGAATGCCCGCTCGGGGCGCTCACCAAGGGCCGCGGAGACAACCAGCTCCAGGAAATTCCCACGTTGACCTTTAAACTGTCTTTCTCCGCGCAGTCCTGCCTTTCCAGTGTTCCCCCTTTCCCATGGTTCTTCTACCGCGACTTGACGCTCACGTTGTCGATGCCCATAAAGAGGTAGTCTTGATTGCTGCTCTGGGCAAAACGGAGCATGTACGTCTCTCCTGATTCCAAATCCGGTGAAAGGTCGAAGGAGTACAAAATATACGGCAGGATCGGTTCATAGCCATCTACGTTGAGGTAAAGGTTCTTGATGACCCCCAGGCCAGTGTCGAAGGTCCCCGCCGCGGCCGAAAGAACGTCGACCCGGACGTGCTGGTTTGGCTCGACTCCGCCGTAGGCGATCTCCCCCGCATCGAGGGGTCCATCTCCGCTGTTGTCAAGAACGAACATCTCGAAGCTGACGGCAACTTCGTCGTCCCCGTCAGGGAATGTGAAAGGCTGGAAAAGGACCCCTGCGTAGGATTCATTGTTTTCTGAAAGGGCGTAAAAGGTTCCCCCTGCCGGGCCTGCCATTCTATAGCCGTTTAAAGGTGATACCGTGGCGGCAATTACCGATATCATTCCCGCAGCTTCCGGCACATACGCAACCGTCCAGCCCGTCAGGTCGCCGGTCTCGAAATCCCCATTGGCCAGAAGCTCCGTCCAGCCGTCCCCGTTTCCCCCGCCGCAGGACCCGAGGAAAAACAGAACGCCCAGGATTCCGAGGGTAAATCCCATGCAGGTCTTGTTTTGCATGTCCATATCTCCTCCCCGAAAAACTCCCTTTCAAATCCGGAGCCTCAGATTAATACCCCTTTTCTGCCGGTTTCTGGTTTCCCTACGGCATCAGCACCGGCGCCCGGTATACCTGGCGCGTCGCCTCAGGGATCGTCTCCGCCACCAGATTGTCAGCGTACGAGTCGAAAACCACATAGCGGCCATCGGCACTGATGTAGGGGCAGTTGCTTTCCCCGTTCGCCTCCGTTCCGGCGGCGCTCACCGAAACACGGGCGGTGATGTTCATCACCGTGTCCCTCACGAAAACGTCATCCGCGTCGTTGGTGTCCCCCGGCACCAGGTTTGTAGCGTTGGAGTAGAAGGCCACGTAGCGGCCGTCGGCGCTGATGGACGGCGTGTAGGAGCCTCCCTCGGCCTGGACGCCTGCCGTGCTGACTGAGACCAGCGACGTTGCTTCCAATACCGTATCCCGCAGGAAGACGTCCATTTTACCGTTGCTGTCGCCGGAAACGAGGTTGTCCGCAATGGAAGAGAATGCCACGTAGCGGCCGTCGGCGCTGATGGCGGGATTGTAGCTGGACTTGTTCCCCTGTGTCCCTGCGGTGCTCACCGAAACGAGGGAGGTGATGCCCTGCTGCGTGTCCCGCAGGAAGACGTCCCCGTCCGGGTTGATGTCCTCTGGAACCAGGTTGGCAGCATAGGAATAGAAGGCCACGTAGCGACCGTCCCGGCTCAGGGCCGGTTCGTAGCTGTTGTCGTCCGCCTCGACGCCGGCCGGCCCCACGGAAACCCGCGAGGTCGTGCCCGTCTGCCTGTCGTGGAGGAAAATATCCCGCTTGGCATTGGTATCGCCGGGGACGAGGTTGTCCGCATTTGACTCGAAGGCCACCCAGTGCCCGTCGCCGCTGATGGCAGGATTGTAGCTTCCCTGGTTCGCCTCCGTCCCGAAGGTGCTCACCGAAACCCTCGTGGTGAGGGGCGTCCGGGTGTCCCGCAGAAAGATGTCATAGTCGCCGTTATTGTCCCCCTGGACGAAATTAGTGGGCTCCCCCTCGAATGCGATGAAGCGCCCGTCTTCGCTTATGGCCGGAGTGTAGGTAAAGCTCGCGTTCTGGCCGCCTGTCCCGAACCCCTCCGAGCCCGCCGTGCTAACTGACTCCCTTGAAGTGATGCCCGTTTCCAAATCGTGGAAAAAGACATCGTAGTCCTCGTTGGTGTCGCCGTCGACGAGATTCGAGGCATAGGAATAAAAGACCACGTATCTCCCGTTGGCGCTGACGCCGGGGGACTCGCTCGAATCAGAGCCCGCCTTCCCAGCCGAATTCACGGAGACCAGGACGATGGGCCCGGGGGTCGAATCCCCGTCGCCCCCTCCGCCGCAGGAGGCCAGAAGAAACACGCCGCCCCAAAGACCCAGCCCCAAAACCAGAACTGTCATGATTGCTCTTTTCATCTCCCTTCCCTCCTCTCAGGAAACAAAAAAACCGCCAACAATCCGCGGCGGCCCTGATGATCATTCCTGGCGTTTTCCCATGACGAACCACCCGTCACCCTTCCAGTGTAGCCCCACATCCTGCATGGGGCAACAAACCCCAAAAAAGATTCCGGATGAGGGGAATTAAAAAGAGTCAAAAAGCAGGCGAGGGAAGGGAGATGGAAAAGGAAGTAGGAAGGAAGGAAGAAGCCAAAGGCCCTGAGCCTGTCGAAGGGGGAGAAGGGGTGGGGTTGCCAAATTACGGATTCCTCAACCCAAAACCCGAAGACCAAAACCCGAAAACCAAAGCCCAAAAACCAAAGCCCAAAAAACGGGCCGCGTTAAACTTTAAACGATGAACGATAAAGGCAGCTGTCTTTTGTTGGACGTTGGACTGGACTATGGACTTTAGAGGGAACATCCCTTCCCATTTCCCATTCCCTCTTCCCCATTCCTTGGTTTCTCCCGCTGGACTCTGGACTCTGTTCTCTGGACTCTGAACTGTTTTTTCACGGCACCAGCACCGGGGGTTCTTCCGGCTGGCGGATCAGGTCCGAGACGTTCTCCCGGAACCCCGGGACCGTGGCGAGGACCTCGTCCCTCATCTCGCCGGCGTGATGGTAGCGCCCCTCCGGTCTTTTCCTGAGCGCCTTGATCAGGACCCGCTCCATCTGGAAGGGCAGGTTCGGGTTGAGGGCGCGGGGGGAAGACGGTTCCCTCTTCAGGATATTCTCCATGAGTTCCATTTCCGTGTTCCCCGAGAAGGGGAGGCTCCCGGTGTACATGAGATAGAGGACAACCCCGAGTCCCCAGACGTCGCTTCGGCGCTCGCTGCGCCCGTTGACCTGTTCGGGGCTCATATACGGCCGCGTCCCGATGATGGTGGGGGAGGTCTCCTCCTCGCTCAGGCGCCTGACGATGCCATAATCCAGGAGGGTCAGCTTCCCGTCGGCGCCGACCACGGCGTTTTCCGGCTTGATGTCCCGGTGGACGATGTGATGGTCGTGTAGATGGGCGGCGGCGTCCATGAGCTGGAAGGCAGCCCGATCGAGGCCCCGGGGGTCGAGGGTGGGCATCACTTCAGAAAGGGGGCGGCCTTCCACGTAGCGGGTTACCAGGACGGTCCTGTCCCTGTGGCGCGCCACATCCACCAGGCGGGGTATGCCCGGATGCCTGCCCAGGTTCCGCAGGACCCTCGCTTCCATGAGGAGCCGAGGGTTCACGGCCTCGCTTTTGGCGATCTTGACCACCACGGGATCGGCTCCCGGGGTCAGGACATCCCGCGCCTTCCAGACGGAAGTATGGATCCCCTCCGAAAGTTCCTCGGTCTTCTCGTACTGCCCCGCCACGAGCTCGCTGATGCGCGAGACGGACATGACACCTTTCCTCCGGCCCTCTTTACTCTGGAAAGGCCGCAAAAAACGGTAAAAGGCCCGGACAGGCCAGGAGAGGCCGGCATCCGTGAGGGGTATATTGAACCCCTCGTAGCCGACGACTGTCCCGTCGCTGGCCTTGTACCGGCTGGCGGTCAGGAGGATGGTGACAACAGAGCCGTCCTTTCGTTTGAAATCCACCTTGAAATCCTTGACGAAGCCCTTCTTATCCATAAGGTCCTGGAGGACCTCCCGGTCGGAGGGGTTGACGTAGAGATCCTCCGGGAGCTTCAGACCGAGCATCTCCTCCTTGTCGGGGTAGCCGAGGATATCCAGGAGGGCCTCATTCACCTCAAGGAACCGCCCCTGCCTCGTGGCCAGAAAATAACCGTAGTGGGAGGATGCGAAAAGGTTCCGGTAGTTCCTCTCCATCTCCCGCAGGTAAAGCTCTTCCCGGTGGATCCGGACGAGATTCCTGACCCTGGCCAGAAGGAGAGCGGGGCTGACCGGGGGAACCAACACATCCATGGCCCCCGCTGAAAGGAGGTCTCCGATCAGGCTGTCTTCAAGGGAACGGCTTGAAAAGGCGAGGAGGGGAACGCCCCTAGCCGCGTGATCCTTTTTGAAAATCCGGCAAAGATCGGCCCCGCCGGGTTCCAGGGAAATGTCGGCGATGACGGCGTCGCAGCTTCCTGCCGCATCCAGGGCCCTGGAAAGGTCCGAAAAAAGCATAACCTTCAGACCTTCCCGGGTCAGGCGATCAGAGAGGCGAACGGCCCGGACGGGGTCTGCGTGAAGAAAAACTACAACGGGTTCCGGTGAAGCATCCATCAGATACCCTGGGAAAGGCGGGCGGCAAGGAAAGCGGGAAGCCCGGCGGCAATGATCCTTTTCTGGGCTTTAGCAACGTCATACTCAACCCTTTTAAAGAGAATGTGCTCCGCCTTGGCATCGTAGATGAGATATTGGGCTTTCGGGTCCCCGTTCCGGGGCTGGCCAACGCTTCCCGGGTTGACCAGGTATCGGCGTCCAGGGGAGATGACCAGGTCCTGGCGCGGGTCGAACATCCGAACAGGCCGTCCCTGGAGCCTGGTGAACACCACGGGCTTGTGGGTGTGCCCGAAAAAAGCTACCCGGAGCCTCGGGTCCTTGTCCTCAAGGTGATCGAAGACGAGACCGGCCGTCTCCTGCGTGCGCACATACCCCGCCGTATTCCCCGGAAGACCATGGAAAAGGAAAACACCCGGGAGGGGAGAGAGGTTCAGGGGGAGGTCGCAGAGCCTTGCCCTTATGGCCGGGGTCAATACATCATGGGTCCATCGGGCCGCCTCGAGGGCGGACGGGTTGAAGCCCTCGGCCTCGGCAAGATCGCAGGAGGCCTGTTCGTGATTGCCCGCGATGAGAACGGCGCCCAGGTCCGCGAGGAGCTGGAGGCACGCGAAGGGATCGGCACCGTAGCCCACCGCGTCCCCCAGGTGCCAGATTTTTTTCACCCCCTCGGACCGCATATCTTCCACAACCGCTTCGAGGGCGGGAAGATTGGCATGGACGTCGGCTAGAACGGCAACCCTCATGATAGTCAATAATATCAGAGGGATCAGCCGAATTTAAGGTTTGGGGTTGAAAGGATCGCGAAAAATACAGGCGGGACTTTTCGCTCCACACCCGGTGCGCGGTGATGGCTTTAACGAAGCCATCAACATCGAAGGAAAATCCCGGCCTTTGCCGCAACGGTTTTGAAATATGGCCTCATGGAACAAAGTGAAAGTGGAAGGTAGAGGGTAGAACATGAAACCCGTTCCGTTTTTTTGGCTGATCCAGATGAAGGCTTTTTCTGTAAATTTCACTCACCCAGGAGCCTCCGATCCATTCATCTGAGAATTAACAAAAACTTTTCCGGTCTTTCGCCCCTTCGCTCCGTCGCCCAGCCGTTTGATCCCCCCTTCGTCCCTTCTTGGCCGCTTGCTGCCATCGTCCTGTCCTTATTGCCTCTCCCCTTTTCGCAGGCGCCACAACGTTTTCCGGCAGACTCCCCGGACCATCCGGACCTCCCTTGCCGTCGGTTCCGCGCGGTTCATGAATTTCCTGACTGCCTGCATCGTGTGGGCGGTGTGGGCGGCGGCCATGAAGCCGACCGAGGCGAGAAGGTCTTCCAGATGCCCGTACATCCCCTCCAGTTCGGAAAAACCCGCAGCGGCTTTTCCGGGAAGGGAGGGGGCCGGACAGGAAGCTGTCATGAGGGAATACAGGACAATGGCCGCCGCGTGGGAGAGATTGTAGCTTCCCAGATCCCCCAGGGTTGGTATCGAGACCACCATCCGGCAGAGGGCCAGTTCCCCGTTGGTGAGGCCCCTGTCTTCCGGGCCGAAAAGAAGGGCCGCGCCGCCCCCGGCGGCCATGCGCAGGATCTCCGGAGCCGCCGCGGGGAGAGCGGCCGGATCCTGGTATTTCCGTCCCCTCCTCGTCGTTCCCACGAGAAAAGCCGCCCCCGAGGCGGCGGCAGCCTCTTTCAGCGAGGGATAGATCCTTGCCTTTTCAAGGATCCCTTCAGCCGAAACAGCTACCCTTCGCGCCGTCTCCAGATCCGTGGTCCGGGGACTGGAAAGGATGAGGCGTTCACACCCCGTATTGGCCATGGCCCGGACCGTCGATCCTATGTTTTCGGGAATCGCGGTCCCATGGAGGATCACGGTGATGTTATTTAGCAGGGACAGGCTTTCTGTTCCTCGCGCCACGTCTCTTCCTTCGGCGGGTTTTCTCTTTTTCCCGGGGTTTCCCGTCGGCTCCACCGATGAGTTCCTTCCATCTCGAGACGAGATCATCCCCGTTTTGGGAACCGGCTGCCGTCAATTCGAAAAACCGGAAGGCATCGGAGAACCAGGATTTCCTGATAAGTGTCCCCGGCCGGGACCGGCCCGCGCCGAGGGCAGAAAGGCGGACCTGGGCAGCGAGGACCTGGCGGACCCGATCCTGTATCTTCCGGGGGATCTGAAGGCGGATCCCGGGCTCATCGACTACCTCCCGGGCCAGGTGCGTGAAGTCCTTTTCCAAAGGGGACCTCCTGCCGGCATCGAACAACGGGTAAAACAGGCAGGACAGGATGAGCCACGGCCCGGGTTCCAACCCTTTGGCATAAATGCGGTCCAGGCGCCCGAGGAGGTCGAGGTAGGGGGAAACCCCATCCCGCCGAATATGCTCTTCGATTTCAGGAAAAAGGACCCGCGAAAGCCCCATGTTTTCAAGGAGGGAAAAGGCCTTCGCGGCGGTCCCCCTGCCCATCATCCTCACGATCTCCTCGAAGATCCTGGGCATGGCCCCCTTCCAGATCTCATCACCCGAGGCCTGAATCAGCCTTGCGCTTTCCTTATCCAGATCAAACCCCAGAAGGGAAGCGAAACGAATGCCCCTCAGCATCCGGATGGGATCCTCCCGGAAGCGCACAGAAGGATCGCCGATGCAGCGTATGATCCCGTTCCGGAGATCCTCCAGCCCCCCTACGTAGTCCAGGACCGTGAAGTTCTTGACGTCGTAAAAGAGGGCATTGACGGTAAAATCCCTTCTGAAGGCGTCTTCCCACGGGGTCCCGAAGGTGTTGTCGGAAAGGATCAGCCCGTCCTCTTCCGCCCCGAACTCGGAAATGGCCCGGAAGGTGGCGACCTCGATGGTCTTCCCCCCGCGGAAGAAGACATGGGCAAGGCGGAAACGCCGTCCGATGAGCCGGCAGTTCCCAAACAGGGCCTTTATCTCCTGCGGGTGTGCCGAGGTGCTGATATCGAAATCCTTCGGCCGTCTCCCAAGGAGGAGATCCCGGACGCTTCCCCCCACCAGGTAGGCCGTGTGGCCGTGGCGGGTGAGCCGGTAGAGGATTTTCAGAGCGTCGGGGTCGATGAGAGAACGGGAGATACAATGTTCCCTGCGCGGGACGATGAGAGGCTCGGAACCGGATGTAGGATCAGGTAGTTTTTCGCGCATGGCCATTTTTTTAATAATGCCGACAGGCTGCCCTCGTCAAGGGGGGGAGGAAAAACAAGGGGAAGGGAGAAGGAAGAAAGTAACAGGTAGAAAAGGAATATCAGTCCAGAGGCCAGAGTCCAGAGACCAGAGAGGAGAGGCCAGAGGAGACGGCGAACGAACTGATGATTGTAAGACGGCACGACCGAACGAGGGTAGGAACGAAAAACTAACACTTCAGGTGACCAGGGCACCTCACCTCACGATAAACAATGAACAATGAAAAATGATGACCTCATAAAAAGTCATCAACGCGCCCCGCGCGGGGCGCCCGGATCAAGGACCCGGATTGTAAGTCCTTGATCCGTGAGGAAAGGGAAAACGACGCTTTTCCCTTTCCGTTGCGCAAAAAGTCCCGGATCGGACTTTTTGCGACCC
>JAFGWO010000291.1 GCA_016937135.1 Pseudomonadota bacterium | reverse complement strand
GGCTATCTACTGGGGGGCGCTTTTCGGAGGGGTCATCACCTCGGTGCTATTTGCCATACCCGGCGAGCCCTGGTCGGTGGCCCTCATCTTCGACGGGTATCCCATGGCCAAAGAAAAAGGGGAGCCCGGGTTCGCCCTGGCCCTTTCCTTCCTTTCGTCCTTCGTGGGCATCATGGTGGCGGCTGTTTTCTTCGTGACACTGGCCCTTCCCCTGGCCCTCGTGGCCCTGAAATTCGGTCCGCCTGAGATGTTTGGCATCATGATGGTGGCCTTCAGCACCTTCGTGGGTCTCGGTACCGGGGATCCCGCCAAGACCCTTGTCTGTACTCTTATGGGTCTGACATTGACCATGGTAGGCATCGATATCGTAACCGGCGGTCCGAGGCTTACCTTCGGCATGATCTCCTGGATGAGCGGATTCCATTTCGTTCCCCTCACCATCGGCATGTTCGGTCTCGGGGAGATCATGATCGACGGGGAAGGCCGTTTCGAAGAGGAAATCACCGAGAAGGTAAAGGCCAAAGTCGGCCTGACCGACCTTAAGAGAGGGATCGCCGAAGTAAAAAAACATTTTGGCCTGACGGTCCTGAGTTCCGTCATGGGTTTTTTCGTTGGAGTCCTTCCCGGGACGGGCGCCACGCCCGCTTCCTTCCTGGGGTATGGCATCGCCAAGCAATACTCGAAGCATCCTGAAGAATACGGCAAGGGAGCTGTTGAGGGGATCCTGGCACCTCAATCAGCGGCCAACTCCGCCGGCGCCGGCGCCCTTCTTCCCCTGGTCACCCTGGGGATCCCCGGTTCGCCCACGGCGGCCGTTCTTCTTTCAGGTCTTTACATGTGGGGTCTCTGGCCCGGGCCCAGGCTCTTCATCGATGAGCCCAGGTTCATCTGGGGCCTTATCGCCAGCCTTTTCGTGGCCGGCACCATGTGCCTTGTTATTTGCCTTGCCGGCGTGCCCGCCCTCGCGGCGATCATGAGGATCCCGTGGGGGATGCTGACCCCCGTCATCATCGTGGCCTGCTTCGTTGGAAGCTACGTCATGAGAAACCTCATGTTCGACGTCTGGTGCACCCTCATCTTCGGAGGCATCGGCTATGTACTCAAGAAATTAAAGTACCCGCTGGCTCCCCTGGCTGTGGCCATCGTCCTTGGGGAAATGACGGAGACGTTCCTGCGCCAGAGCCTGATCATGTCCGACGGGGATATCATGATCCTTCTCGGGCCCGCCAGGCCGCTGGCGATGTTCTTCATGTGGATCGCCATTGCTCTTTTCCTTCTGCCGGTTTTCAAGTGGTTCAAGGCCAGGAAGGCCGCCAAGGCTTAAGGAAGGTTTTTTCGCAGGATCGATTTAAAAAAGGGTTCACGGTTGGCCTCTGGTTGATGCGTTTTGTTGCGGGATTCATCGTTGGGCCCTGCGGGAGGTTGAAAAATGGGACAGGAGAAAAAGATTCTTGTCACGGGAGGGGCTGGATCGGTTGGTTCCGACTGGACCCTGTACCTTCTCGATAAGGGCTACGAAGTCAGGGTGCTGGATGTCAATGTTGAACCTTTGCGTTCCATCGAGAATGAAAGGCTTGTTTTAATCCAGAGCGGGGTGGAGGACAGGGATGCCGTCCGTTCCGGAATGGAGGGGGTTGACGCTGTCCTCCATCTCGCCTGGACCTTTTCTGGCGATCCGCTGGAGACGGTCCAGAAAGACCTGACCGGGCACATCTACGTTATGGAAGAGGCCGTGTCCCAGAAGGTCAAACACCTCATTTACACGAGCACCGCTGTTGTCTACGGGAAGCTGCAATATTCTCCCATCGACGAAAAGCACCCCCTTGTCGTTGAGGAGGCCCGAAAGCCCCTTTACGGCATCGCCAAACAGTTCACGGAAAAGATGTGCCTGATGTACATGAAGGAGAAGGGACTGCCGGTGACCATCATTCGATTCTGGTGGGCCTACGGCAGGGAGATAGGGGGAAGGCACCTTCGGGAAATGCTGAGAACGGCCGCTTCGGGGAATGTTCTGGAGGTCCCGGTCGGCTCCGGGGGCAGTTTCGTAAGCATGGACGATATGTCCGAGGCCCTTGGCCTTTGCCTTTTAAATCCTAAATCCTACGGGGAAACTTTTAATATCGCGACCGTTTACGTCACATGGGAAGAGGTTGCCGAGATGGTTCGCGAGGTAACCGGGAGAAAATGCGAAATCCGCAGGGTCCCGAGGGAAGAGTGGAAGGGAAGCGCATTCCTTGCGGACCCGTGGCAGCTCGACGACAGCCATGCGAGAAAGGTCCTGGGATATTCTCCGACTGCCGCGTCCCGGGCCAAGAGTGATCTCCAGGCCATCATCGCCAGGCGCTGGGAGCAGATGCAATCCTCCGAGCAGGGAGCTTGAAAGCGTTTTAATCAAGGAATCCGGCAGGCTTAATCCGGGGCACGGAAAGTGCCCCTGGATGGACTAAATGTTGCCGGACTGAGCACTGGCTGAAAAAATAATCCTTATTTGCATCGCGCTATTTCGGGAAGGGGAGATTGATGGAACCTATCCAGATCGCAACAGCCGTGATCTTTGCGATCACGATTATCTTTGTCATCCTCCGCAAGATCGACACGGTGGTAGCGGCTATCCTGGGCGTCATCGCCATGATCGCTATCGGCGGGATGACCGAGACCCAGGCGTTCACCATGGTGGACTGGAACGTCATGATGATCCTCATCAGCGTCTGGCTTATCGCCGGATATTTCGGAAGGACGGGCATCCCGGAATACCTGGCTGACAGGACGTTGGCGTATTCGAAGGGGAATATCGCCCTCTTCGTAACATTGATCGGAATGCTGGCAGGCTTCGTGTCCATGTTCATCGACAACGTCGTGGTTGTCCTGATGCTGGCGCCGATCGTCTTCCATGTACGGAAGCTCTACGGATTCTCCGCCACCGGCCCGATCCTTTTCATCGGGCTTTGCTCGAACTTCATGGGAACGGCCCTCCTTCTCGGCGACCTGCCCCCCCAGATGCTGCACAGCGTTTCAGGGGTTGAGTTCTTCGGTTTCATCTGGCATTCCGGGAGGCCCTCTTCCTTCTTCATCCTGACAGCGACTTATCTTCTCGTTTGCGCCTTCTTTTATTTCTTCATCTTCAAGCGGTCCGAGCTTTCCGGGTGTACCCTGAATGAGGAACTCGCCCATGAGATGGCGAAGGAGGAAATCGTCCATATCAAGGACAAGAGGTTTGCCGTTATTGTGGTGGCCGGGTTTCTCCTCACCATTCTGGGGATGGCCTTCCGGCAGATCCTGGGTTTCAAGCTCGGATTCATCGCCTTTACGGGAGCCGCCCTCCTGGTCCTGGTCATCGAACTGCTCAAGAAGCCCTGGGACTTTGATGTCCCCGAGCTGGAGCATATGCTTGCCGAGATCGAATGGGGCGCCATCGCCTTTTACGCATCCCTCTTTGCCCTCGTCGGCGGCCTCGAGCATACCCACATCCTCGAGATGGTAGCTGGCTGGCTCATCCCGTTCATCGAGAAAGGTCTCCTGGTGGGGACGGCCGTGGTCTACTGGGTGACCGCCCCCATCGTCGGGGCCGTGGAGCACGACGCCTACATCCTGACCCTCCTTTACGTCATCCGCGACCTGGGCGAGACCACCGGCATCAACACCTGGCCCTATTACTGGGGCCTCGTCTGGGCCGGTACGCTGGGAAGCAACCTGACCATCGCCGGGGCCCCGGCCCTTTACGTGGCCCTGACCATGGGGGAAAAGGAGGACGGGCGAAAGTTCTCCCTCAAGCAGTTCTTCGGGCTTTCGGTCCCTTATGTGGTCTTGTCCCTCATTATCTGCTACATTTTCATGGTGCTGATCTGGGTCCTGCCCTTCATGAAGTAGGGACGGGGAAGGTTTTTCTCTCTATAGGGTGAATATTAAAGGAGGCATTATGTTCAAGAACATCCTCTTACCGACCAAAGGAAGCGAAGGGTGCAACGAGGCCGTCAAAGCCGGGATGAAGCTGGCCAAAACTGTCGGCGCCAAAGTCACCATCGTGACCGTACCCCCCAGGCTAGGTGTCTTCGAGATCCTGGAGACCTATCGTCCCGACCAGAAATTCATTTCCACCTCCAGCGATGTGAAGGAGGCAAAGGAATCCATGGAGAAGGTGGAGGCCCTGCAGAAGGTTGCCGGGCAACATTTCGTGGACAACCTTAAAAATCTTGCGGATGAAGCCGGCGTCCAGGCGGAAACCAGGGTAATGGAGAGGATGGGCGTCGAGGATGGTATTTTCAAGGCCGCCCAGGAATCGGGGGCCGATCTTATCCTCATGGCCGCCCAAAGCGACAAGGGGATGCTGTCCGGTGTCCTGGGCAGCGTCACCAACAAGATCGTTACCAACGCCAAGATCCCCGTTCTGGTTTATCGCTGTTCGTAAGGGAAACGGGGCCAGAAAACCCCGCTAAACGGAGCTGATAGAGACATGGGGGAGACCTGTGCCCACGCACACTCTCCCCCGTTTTTATCCGTGACGGAGGTGTCCATGAAAAGAAAAGTGTTGTTTTTGAGCGTGTTTCTTCTTGCCGCGGCGGGCATGGTTTTGCCGGCACTGCCTTGCCATGCGTCGGACGGCGAAATACTCATCGGACATCCGGCCTGCCTTTCCGGCAGCTATGCAAAGGCCGGTGAACAGGCCGTTGGGGGGATCCAGGCCATCCTGGACTGGGTCAACAACACCCGGGGCGGGATTGCGGTCGAGGGCAGGAAGGCCAGTCTGGTTTACAAGTATTACGACTGCGAATCCAAGAAGGAATCCGTAACGAGTCTTTTAGAACGCCTGATCACCTCGGACAAGGTCCACTTTACCTTTGCCCCTTACAGTTCAGGACTGACCCTCGCCGGGGCTCCCATCGCTGAAAAATACGGGATGATCTACATGGACCACGGCGGGGCCTCCGACAAGATTTTCCAGCAGGGGTTCGAATACGTCGTCCAGACTATCGGCCCGGGTTCCCTTTATCACGCGGGGACCCTGGAAATGGTAAAAGCCATCGATCCCTCGGCAAAAAAGGTCGCCCTGGCCTATGCGGACGATGAGTTCGCCCGTTCGGTCATGAAGGGGGCTGAAGAAAGGGCCGCCGAACTGGGGTTTGAAATTGTCTTTAACCGGACCTATCCGGCCAAGGTGACCGATCTGACGCCCCTGCTTTCCGACCTGAAAGCCTCCAACCCGGACGTCATCATCGGAGGGGGCCATTTCGAGGACGGGCAGCTCCTCAATCGGCAGCTGGCCGACCTCGGCATCCAGCCCAAACTCCTTTCCCTAATTGCCGCCGCTACATTACCGGCTTTTGGCGAGGCCCTGGGTGATCTTGCGGAAGGGGTCATGGGTCCCTCCCACTGGGAATACGGCGTGACCTTCTCCGAAAAGGGCGCCAAAAAGCTCGGCAAGATGTGGATCGGGCCGAACCAGGAAGAGTTTGTCGCCCTTTTCAAAAAAGCGGTTGGGAAAGACATGATCCCGGATTATCACGCCGCCGAGGCCGGAGCGGCTGTCCTTGCTCTGGTCCTGGCTGTGGAAAAGGCCGACTCCCTGGATCCCGATGACGTCAGAGAAGCCCTCGGGGACCTTGAGTTCATGTCCTTCTATGGTGGCTGGAACATCGATGAGACCGGTAAGCAGGTGGGGCATTCCATGGTGGATGTCCAGTGGCAGAAAGGTCAGAGGGTCATTGTCTGGCCGGTGGCCGCGCAGACCGGAAAACCCCTGTATCCGAAGCCAGATTTCAAGTGAGAAAATCAGGCCGGCAGGGTTAAAAATCTCAACGAAGTTTTAAGGAACGTCAGGGGGTCCCCCCCGGATACTTTTCCGGGGGGGAATCCCTCTGTCTGAAGAAGGCGGGATTCGCTTAGAGGGGGAACTTTGTTCTTCGAACAGCTCTCAGGAAACCTGGTCCAGGGCCTTATTCTCGGGTCCGTGTACGGCATGGCCACGATGGGGCTTTCCCTTATTTTCGGGGTCCTTCAGGTCGTCAATGTCGGGCACGGGGCTTTCATCATGGTTGGGGCCTTCACAGCCCTCATCCTGTTCCAGTCCCTTGGGGTCCCCCCGATCCTGGCCATTCCCGTGGCCCTCCTCATCGGGATGTGCCTGGGAATGATATTTTATTATGGGGCTGTCAAGCCCCTGGTCTCTCCCAGCGGCGCCGGCATCCGGAAGGTAGGCAGAAGACAGCTGGGAAAAGCGGCGGGGGTGTTTGTCGCCGTCATGATCGCCATGCGGATCCTCTCCGGGGTTCTGGATCTTAATATCGCCTTTTCGATCTTCATAGCGATCATTCTGATGTACGCTTTCCTGGTCTACGTTTACGGTGGGAGACGCCAGGAAAAGGGACCGGAACTGGCAACCCTCCTCGTGACCTTTTCCCTTGGGGTAATCCTCGAGGAGGTCGTAAAGCAGATCTTTACTTCGGAAGCCAGAGGCTACAACTGGGACCTTGGAAAGCTGGATCTTGGGTTCACGGTTCTTCCTTTCACCAAGATCCTCGCCAGCGGCGGGAGCCTGACCGTTGCGGTCCTCCTTTACCTGTGGTTCAACAAGACCCGCGCCGGGATGGCCATGCGAAGCGTTGTCGAAGACAGCGTGGGGGCCCGTGTCTGCGGGGTGAACGTGGACTGGCAATACGCCCTCAGTTTTTCCCTCGGCATCGGCCTGACGGTGACGAGCGGCGTCCTTCTGACCATGTTCATCCCCGTTGGCATCAATCCCTACATGGGCGGCGGGTACACCCTTAAAGCCTTTGTCATCGCCGTCCTGGGGGGGCTTGCTTCCCCATACGGGGCGTTTTTCGGGGGGGTTGTCTTCGGGCTCCTTGAAAATGGGTCCTATACCCTGCTGGCAGCCCTGCCGGGAGGGGAGCCATTCGCCCTCACGCGGTTTTTCTCTTTCGTGATGCTCCTGGTCATTCTTCTCATCCGGCCCACTGGACTTCTAAGGAGGAAGGGATGAGAGGATCCGGGAAGTATCTCCCCATCGTCCCCGTTCTGGCGGCCTACGCCCTCCTTCTCCTTTACGGCCTGGCGGCCCCTGGAAAATGGCAGCTTGTCGCTCAGCTGGCTTTTTATTGCGCCCTTGGGCAGGCTTTTAACCTGTTCATGGGAATGACCGGCTACGTGGATTTCGGTTACGTGGCTTTCCTGGGGGTCGGGACCTACGGAATGGCCGTGACCATTTCAAGTTTGTCCGATGGGGGGCTTGGACTGGGGATCATCCTCATCGGATTCCTGGCGGCGGCGGTTTTTTCCACCATTCTCGCAATGGCCGTAGGCGCGGTGGCCCTTAGATTGAGGGGTGCCTATTTCGCCATCGCGACCATCGGGGTCAACGAGGGGTTCCGGTATCTTATCGAAGGGGCGAGGATCTGGAACGGCGCTGACGGGATCATCTTTTCGCGGCATCTCAAAACCGCCCTGGGGCGAAAGATGGCCATGACGGTATCCACCTTCTGGGCGGATATCTTCGTGTTCGGTGTGGCTGTTCTCGCCGCCGTCCTTACCCTTTATTACCTGAGGAACAAAGTGGGATACGCCCTTCTTGCCCTCAGGGAGGACGAGGACGCGGCAAAGGTCATGGGGATCGATGTGACCCGTTACAAGATCATTGCCTTTATCACCAGTGCGGCCCTGGCGGGACTTCTCGGGGCTTCGGGGTGGGCCCTGAAGCTGACCTACGTCTATCCCCCGGATGTCTTCGAGATCCATTACACTGTTGAAGCGATCATCATCGTCCTCCTCGGGGGAGCCGGGACCCTGATGGGTCCCATCGCCGGGGGGCTGATATACGGTGTTTCCAAATATTTTCTCGCCATCACCCTGCCCGGTTTTCAGCTCCTGATCTTTGCCCCCATCATCATCGCCATCATTGTCATTTTTCCGGAAGGTCTGGTGGGGATTCTGAAGGGCAAGGTCCACGGAACCAGCCTGGAAAAGTTCGTTATCTGAGGTCTGATCAATGCCCCTTTTAAAATGCGAGCACGTTTCCAAAAGGTTCGGCGGCATGGTGGCCGTCGATGACGTCAGTTTTGAAATCATGTCCGGGGAACTGATGGCCATCGTCGGGCCCAATGGCGCCGGGAAAACGACCATGTTCAACCTTATCAACGGGGTGTTTTTGCCCGATGAGGGGCATATATGGTTCGCGGGGGTGGATGTTACCAGGTTTCCCTCTTACAAGAGGGCTCACCTGGGGATGGGCAGGACCTTCCAGATACCAAGACCTTTCGCCTCGGCCACTGTCCAGGAAAATATCGCCATCGGCGCCATGTTCGGAGCGGCGGGGGGCGAACTCAATGTCGAAGAGGCTATGGAGGTAGCCGATGAATATATTGACCTCATCGGGCTGAAGGCACACCGGAACAAGCCTGCCGGCGGGTTGACCCCCATCGAGAAGAAACTGGTGGAGATTGCGAGGGCCCTCGCCATGAAGCCCAGGCTTCTGCTCATGGACGAGGCCATGGCGGGGATGAACCCGAAAGACATCGACCAGATGGTCACATTCATCCGTCACATCCGGGATGTCGAGGGGATAGCGGTGGTGGCCATGGTCGAGCATATCATGAGGGCTGTCGCTGGATTGGCGGAAAGAGTCATGGTCATGCACCAGGGGGCGAAGCTTGTGGACGAACCGACAAGGGAAGCGCTGAACGATCCCAGGGTGATCGAGGTTTACCTCGGTCGGCAGGCGGAGGAATTCAATGCTAAAGGTTGAAAACCTACAGTCCGGATATGGTCCCATGCAGGTGCTCTGGGGTCCCGATATCCAGGTAAAGCCCGGGACGGTCACCTCTCTTCTGGGCCCAAATGGTGCGGGAAAGTCCACCCTTCTCTGGACGATCCTCGGGGCCGTCAGGCCCTGGGAAGGAAAGATTTTCTTTGAGGGGGAGGACGTCACTTTCGAGCCGACGCACAAAAAAGCGGATCGCGGTCTCGTGATGGTGCCTGAGGGCAAGCATCTTTTTAAAGAGATGACGGTCTACGAGAACCTCCTCATGGGAGCCTACAGGAAAGGCGCCCAGGAGGAGAGGGAAGCCAATCTGGAACTGGTCTACAGTCTCTTTCCCATCCTATCCGAAAGGCGGACCCAGAGAGCGGGTTTCCTTTCCGGAGGTCAGCAGCAGATGGTCACCATCGGACGGGCTCTGATGGCAAGGCCAAGGCTGCTGATGATGGACGAGCCCAGCCAGGGTCTGGCCCCGAAAATTGTGATGGAGATCTTTGAGACCGTGGAGAAATTAAAGGAGGAGATCGGGCTGACGATCCTCCTTGTGGAACAGAACGCCTCCGCCTCCCTTGAGGCCGCCGACTACGTGTACGTCATGCACGAGGGGGTCATCATGGCAGAGGGGACCCCTGAGGAGATCGAGGCGTCCCACGAGATCAAGGAAGCCTATCTGGGGATATAGGGCCCCTGTTCCGCCTGCGGGCCAAAAGCGGGGCAGGTCTTTATAAAGAATATTTCCGGAAAGGAACCCTGATCTTAAAAACAATAAACACCGGCAAGAACAGCCACGGGTGTCTTCCGGGGACTCTTCCCTCGAGGCTCCGCCGGGCCACGAAACCCTTCTCCGTAATTTTATTCCATGTTTCCCCATTAATCCCCAGGCCCGTTCGTGAATCCTCTCCACTTGTGATATTGTCCGAAAATGATCCGTAAACCCCGCCTGAAATACGCCCGCGGCAAAGACGGGTTTACCCTCGTCGAGACGATGATCGCCGTAACCATTCTCGCCCTTATTTCCGCCGTCATTTTTACCGTTGTTTTCGGGGCAGTTAAGAGATCCAGGTTTATCGATCAGGAAATCGAGCTGCAAACCGAGATGTCCCTCATCCTTTCCCTCGTCGCCGAGGATATCCGGGGGGCCTTTACCATGGAGGGGGTCGTTCCTTTCTTCACAGGGGAGGACACCTTCTTCGGTGATCTTTCCGGGGACAAGGTGGCATTTCTCACGACATCCGTCCTTCCCGTCGATCCCGAATTTTCCTTTGGCAGCGCCGGGGAGGTGGAATACGTCGTCGCCGGGGATCCCCAAAGCGGGTTTTCCCTCCTCCGCAGGGAAGAGGCCCCCTTTTCAGAGCCTTTTGACGAAGGGGGAAACCAGTGGGAGGTGACCGACCGGCTGGCTTCCTTTGATCTTGTCTATTGGGACGGAGAGGACTGGTACGATGAGTGGGACTCCACCAGCGACGCCGGGCCGGGGACAGGAAACGTTCCGACCCTGGTTAGGATCACCGTTGCCCTGGAGGAAGGCGGCCATGAAATTTCAGGGACAACCGTGGTGACGCCCGTTGTTTCCGCGGCCCGATGATATCCTCCTTTTTGACGGGAGGGATGAGATTCCGGATGGATGAAATTCTTGACACATTAAGCCTGACCGTTTAACTTCAAAAAATTAATTTTCAATCCCTCAAGTGCCCGAAACAACCCCGCCGAGCGCGGGGTTTTCAAAATCCAAAGCCCATTCAAGGAGGAGATCCATGAAGCCCGAACTGACCGAACCTGCCCTTACTTTCGACGACATCCTCCTTCTTCCGGCAAGTTCCGACGTCCTTCCCTCGGAGGTGGTCCTGGACACCATATTAACCAGGAACATATCCCTTAAAATTCCCCTTCTTTCGGCGGCGATGGATACGGTTACCGAGTCCCAGACGGCTATAACCATGGCTCAGGAAGGCGGGATCGGGATCATCCACAAGAACATGCCCCCCGAACAGCAGGCCGAGGAAGTCGACAAGGTCAAAAAGTCTGAAAGCGGGATGATCGTCGATCCCATCACCATTTCTCCGGAGCACAAGGTCAAGGATGCCCTTGACCTGATGGCTCGTTACAGGATTTCCGGCGTTCCCGTGACCCACAACGGGGAGAAGAGGGGAAAGCTCGTCGGCATCCTGACCAACCGGGATCTGAGGTTTGAAACCCGCTTTGACCGCCCTGTCAGGGATGTCATGACCAGCCAGGATCTGGTAACCGTCAAGGCCGGCATCAGTTTGCCCGAAGCGAAATCCCTCCTTCATGAGCACAGGATCGAAAAACTCCTCGTTGTGGATGAGGATTTTCACCTTGCGGGCCTGATCACCATAAAGGACATCGAGAAAGCCAGGAAATACCCCAACGCCTGCAAGGATGAAATGGGGCGCCTGAGGGTTGGAGCGGCCGTCGGGGTAGGGGAGGATATCGAAAAAAGGGTTCCCGGGCTTGTTTCCGCAGGGGTTGATGTCCTTGCGGTCGACACGGCCCATGGCCACAGCCAGGGCGTGTTAAAGAGCATCGCCGCCCTCAGGAAAAACTATCCCGATACTGAGATCATCGGTGGCAATGTGGCCACAGGGGGAGGGGCCAAAGCCCTGGTGGATGCGGGCGTGGATGCCGTCAAGGTCGGCGTCGGGCCGGGTTCTATCTGTACCACCCGGGTCATCTCCGGTGTCGGGATGCCCCAGCTGACGGCGGTCAGCGAATCCGTCAAAGCCATCAAGGGCAGCGGAGTCCCCGTGATAGCCGACGGGGGCATCAAGTTTTCGGGCGATATCGTCAAAGCCATAGCCGCCGGCGCCCATTCGGTCATGATCGGGAGCCTCTTCGCCGGGACGGATG
>JAFGWO010000290.1 GCA_016937135.1 Pseudomonadota bacterium | reverse complement strand
GCGTCGAATGGCGGAGAGAGAGGGATTCGAACCCCCGGTCCGCATAAAGCGGACAATAACTTTCGAGGCTACCGCCTTCAACCACTCGGCCATCTCTCCGCTGAATTTTTTCAGATAAAAATTTTGTCCAACTTCTTAAAATACGTGTTTCAGTGTTTTCGAATCTTCTCTTCTGTCCCCCATTTTGTCATCCCCACCAGGAGGCAGACCATACTTCGGGTTGCTCTCGGCGTTCTCCCCGGGGCCTGCCATGAGCAAGGAATCTTTTGTTACCAACCCTTCGGCGCGTCACATGAGGAGACGGTGACTTGCTCCCCTCGACTCACGGCTGGAAGAACTCACCGTTTGGCCAGAACACTATTTACCGCGCCCTCCCCTGGGCCTGCCATGAGCAAGCCCCGAACATTGGTGAGGGGCGCGTCGAATGGCGGAGAGAGAGGGATTCGAACCCTCGATACACTTTTTGAGCGTATACTCGCTTAGCAGGCGAGCGCCTTCGACCGACTCGGCCATCTCTCCGCGTAAACCGCCATTTCCTGACGCAAGTTCCACAGGTTAGCCATGAAGAAAAGAAAGGTCAAGGCCCGAAAGTTGACAGGGCCCGAAATTTGTGAAATCCGCGAATGTTTTTGATCCTCTCCCCGTTTGGGATGTTCAAGGGGGGAATTTTTCGCTGGAGCACACCTTGTGAACAAACCGGGAGGTGGCGCCGGCCGGCTGATCCGGGGACGTCGGCTGATCCCACGACCTTGCACGTTTCAGGATCCGGTCCGGGGCCCATATGGCATTGACTCGAAATCGCCCGGGGTGGTATGGGTGGAACTCCTCGGGAAAACGACCGCCCCGAAGCGAGGCGGCGCGGATACGACCAGACGAACCCACGGGGGCAAAATTGAAAAAACGCGGGTTTTAAGGCGCCAGGGCCGGCGCCGATTTTTACCATAATTTGTTTACAGGCGTGTGAGGTGAATCAAATGTATAAGATCGCGGTTATCGGGGGTGATGGAACGGGCCCCGAGGTTGTTCGTGAAGGGTTGAAAGTCCTTGATGCGGTCAATGGAAAATTCGGCGTCAGGATGGAATACACCTCGTTTGACTTCGGCGGGGAACGGTACCTTCGGACGGGGGAGCTTCTTCCGGAAAGCGCTGTGGCTGAGCTGAGGCAGTTCGATGCAATCTTTCTGGGGGCCATCGGTCACCCGGATGTCAAGCCCGGCATCCTGGAGAAGGGGGTCCTCCTGAACCTCCGCTTCCAGCTGGACCAGTACATCAATCTGCGACCGGTGAAGCTTTACCCCAACGTCGATACCCCGCTGAAGGACAAGGGGCCGGAGGACATCGATTTCGTGGTGGTACGCGAGAACACCGAAGGGCTCTACACCGGCTCGGGAGGGGTGCTCAAGAAGGGGACCCCGGACGAAGTGGCCATCCAGACCTCCATCAACACCCGCAAGGGCGTCGAGCGCTGCATCCGCTACGCCTTCGAATACACCCGCAGGCGGAACAAGGGAAAAGCCCTTACCCTATGCGCCAAAACCAATGTCCTAACCTTCGCATCCGACCTGTGGGAGCGCGCCTTTCATGAAGTGGGCCAGGCGGATTACCCGGACATCAAGCGCGAATACGCCCACGTGGACGCGACCACCATGTGGATGGTCAAGAACCCCGAATGGTTCGACGTCATCGTGACCGACAACCTGTTCGGCGACATCATCACCGACCTGGGCGCCATGATCCAGGGCGGTTTGGGAGTCGCCCCCGGCGGAAGCATCAACCCGGAAGGCGTCTCCACTTTCGAGCCCATGGGAGGGAGCGCCCCGAAATACGCGGGTAAAGATGTCATCAACCCGATGGCCGCCATAGGCGCCGCCATGATGATGCTCGACACCCTGGGAGAGAAAGAGGCGGCGGCCCGGGTGGAAGACGCCATGGTTGAGGTCATGCAGAAGATGAAGAGCATGAGCGCGGGCAAGATGGGTTATTCGACGAGCCAGATCGGCGACATGGTTGCCGAGGCTGCGGCCCGGTAATTAACTATCCAAACAATCATGTCAAAAAGCCCGGATCCTCTCCGGGTTTTTTTCCAGCGGGTTCGCCCAAGCCGAACCGGTGGGGTCAGGTCCTGCCTTCTGATCTTTTTCTCAAGCCGGAGATGAGGCGAAACAGGGACTCTGGTAAAAACAGGCAGCGCGAGTTCCCTCAGGGAAACCGGGGTTTCCAGGTTAAGGCCTTACCTTTTCAATCGGACAGAATTACCAAAAAGGTAAGAAGGCAGGACCTGACCCCAAAAATCCCCCTGGAGAGGTTAGGGCCGATTATGACGGCCGCTGCTGCCGCGCCCTGCCAGGAACCAGTCGATCAGCTCCCGGGCGATGGTCCCATTCCGCGGTATCTCCAGCCGCAGCACCTCTTCCGGCTCGAACCATGCCGCATGGACAAGCTCCCTCTCCTCGATCACGAGGTCTCCTTTGGTGTAATCAGCCGTGAAGCCCACCATCAGGGTATTCGGGAACGGCCAGGGCTGGCTTTTGAAATAGCGGATGTTTTCAACCTCGATCCCCGCCTCTTCCCGGATTTCACGGCAGACACATTCCTCGAAGGTTTCCCCCGGCTCAACGAATCCCGCAAGAACGCTGTAGAAGGCCCCCGGATGGCGCCTGGCGTGGGCGAGAAGGATCCTGCCGTTGTTCACCACCGCGACGATGACGGCCGGAACGATTCTTGGGTAGTACTGGATTTTGCAGGCGGGGCAGAGCATCGCCCCCTTGTCCGGCATCGGCTCGGTCGGCTTCCCGCACCTTCCGCAGAACCGGTTCGTCCGCTCCCATTCCAGGATCTGGAAAGCCCGCCCGGCAATGGCGAACATTTCCTCCTCGACTTCCCCGAGAAGGGACCGGAGGGAACGGAAGGAAGTGCCGGGAAGCTCGAGGGGACCCTCGACCCCGGCTGTGAAGCACGGTTTCCCGTCTATGGTGCCGAGGAAAAAGCTGTGGGCCGGAAGGACGCGCAGATCCTCTGCCCCGGCAAGCCAGGGGATCCGGGCCGACTCCTCCAGGGTGCGCACAAGGATGTGGTCGCCATAAAAAAGAAACCACATCCCCTCGCGGTCCTCATCCGGGGCGATCTTCAGGTCATGGATAAATGACACGGGAAGAGATTCCGGTTTTACCGCCGCAGTTTTTCGGGCGGGACGGCGAACGGTTCCGACCGAAAACTTCGAAAAAGACTTGTGAGAAAGATATTTCAAATCCCCTGTCAGTGTGTTCCGACACCCAGGGTGTTGCACGATTTTTCCTTTTTTCCCTTAATAAGGCTCTGACCCCGGGCAAGGGCATCCGGTGGTTTATGATCACATGGACTCCCCGACGCAATGCCTGATCTGTTCCAGGGTCGCCCAGATCTCTTCCCACAGGTCCACCGCGTTTTCACAGACGCCTTTCCACTCTTCCTCCGGGGTTGCCATGATTTCCTTCAAATTCGCGTAGCCCTCGACCAGTTTGTGATCAAGGACCTCCAGGTGGGCCAGGCATTCCTCGTCGATATCGGCCCTCTTGCAGGATTCCGCTTCCCACCTTTCAAGCTCAGTGGTCCAGGCCTGAAGCCTTGACCTGGCCCGCTCGACGCATTCCCGTTTGGAATCCGGGATGACCTCCTTTCGCTGTTCCTCCTTTTTTTCAGGCTCCAGGTCCAGCACCTCGTCCTCGATATTTTCGAGCCTGTGCCTCATCTGCTCAAAGAATTTTACCCTTCGCTCCATTTTCTGCTCTACCCCCCATCGACAGGTTCCCTTTTGTCATCCATACAGTTTTTGTAAAGATGCGGAACCCATGGTTTGGTTTTTCCGATGTCGACCTTATTGCCGCCGTACGCGGTAGACCTGCCTCACTCCGGAACTGACCGCACCTTCCAGCAGGTTGGTGGCATTTGAAGTGAAGGTCACATACTGGCCGTCGGCGCTGATGGAAGCACCGGTGCTGTCGCCGTCCGCCTCCACCCCCGCGGCTTTCAGGGAGACCCGCACGGTGGTCCCCGTTTCCGTGTCATGTACGAACACGT
>JAFGWO010000289.1 GCA_016937135.1 Pseudomonadota bacterium | reverse complement strand
GGCGGTACCGGTGGACCTTCTCAGGGGAGGTACGCGCAGGACCGTTATGGTTACCGTCGGCGAGCTGCCGCCGCGTCCGAAAGACTCCGAGCTCCAGCTTCAGACCGCCCTCGGCTTTTCCGTTGAGGAGCTGACGGAAAAAGTTGCCGAAACCCTGGGTTACCGTTATGACAGGGGAGTTCTGGTGACCCGCGTGACCAGGTTGAGCCAGGCCGACGAAGTCGGGCTGGAACCGGGGGATCTCATTGTCAGGATCAACGGGCAGCCGACCCCCGACCTTGAGACATTCAAGGGGGTTTTTGAAACTATCGGGTGGGGAGAGAAGATCCAGTTGGAGTACAAGAGGGGCCGGGAATCCATGGAGACCCGGATGGTTCTGGAAAAGTAAAGAAGGCGTACTTTAAATATTCCGATCCCGAGATGCCGGGATCGGGCCCCTTTGCCAGGGAGGTCCTGCTCTGATAGCGATAAAAGGTTTGCACAAAATGTACGGAGGTTTCTCCGCGGTTTCCGGCCTGGACCTGACGGTTCAAACCGGGGAGGTCTTCGGATTTCTGGGGCCGAACGGCGCGGGAAAAACGACGACCATCAAGATCCTGGCCGGTCTTTTGCCTCCCACGCAAGGGGTAGTGGAGCTCTGCGGTTTCAATGTGGTTTCCCAGGCCCTCCAGGCGAAAGCGGTCACGGGATTCATCCCGGACACCCCCTTTCTCTTTGAGCGGCTGACCGGGAGGGAGTTCCTGCGTTTTTCGGGGCGGCTTTACGGGCTTGACGGCGAACCCCTGACCAGGGAGGTCGACAGGCAGCTCGGTTTTTTCGAGCTCGCCGGATGGGCCGACCACCTGGTGGAAAGCTATTCCCACGGGATGAAAAAGAGACTCGCAATGGGGGCGGCCCTTCTCCACAAACCGAAGGTCCTCATCGTCGACGAGCCGATGGTCGGACTGGACCCCAAGGGGGCACGGAAGGTCAAGGGCCTTTTCCGTTCCCTCGCGGCGGGGGGGATGACCGTTTTTCTCACCACCCATGAGCTTTCCACCGCCGAGGCCGTCTGCGACCGGATCGGGATCGTCCATCATGGCGTCATGATCGCCATGGGGAACCTTCGGGAACTCGCGGAGAAGGCCCAGTCCCCGGGTTCAGGTCTGGAGGAGGTGTTCCTGCGCCTGACCCTTGAAAACGAGGGGGAAGAGTTGTCTTCGTCCGGCGATCTTAAAGCCGATAATCCCCAGGGTTTGTAAACCAGGGGTTGGAAAATTATGGGTCATCCGACAGGTTTTATTAGGACCATCCGGCTTCTCGCCGGCTGTCGCCTGCGGCAGGCGATGAATCTCTTTCGCTTTGGAGGCGGCAAAAGCTTCTTCTGGGCTTTGGCCGTCCTTTTTCTGGGAACCATCTTTGTCTGGCTGGACCACGTCTTTTTTTCGAGGCTCATCGCCGCCATTCAGGAAAAGCTGGAATTCCTCGCCCCTTTCATGCTCCAGCAGCTGGTCCACACCCTCTTCCTTTCCTTCTTCGGCCTCCTCGCCCTGTCGAGCCTGTCATCCTCCATCTCGGGGTTTTACATGAGCCGGGAGATCCCGCTGCTGGTTTCCTCGCCCTTGTCCCCCGCGGGCTTTATCGTGAACAGGTTCGGGCTTGTTTTTTTCCAGAGTTCCTGGATGGTCCTTGTTTTCGGGGCGCCCCCCTTTTTCGCCTACCGTTCAAGGTTGGGGCTGGACCTTGATTTTCTTCTGGGTTGGGCCCCGGTCTTCCTGCTCCTGTGCGTGATTCCCGTGCTGATCGGAGTGACCCTCGGGATGGTCCTCATGCGGCTCCTTCCGGCTTCCAGGGTAAGCCAGGCCGTGAGTTTCATCAGCCTGGCGGCGGCTTCTCTTGTGATCATCCTCTTTCGGATGAGCCGCCCCGAACGGCTGTTCATGGATGTTCCCGAGGAGGAGGTCATGGGTTTTGTGGAGGCTATGACCGTTCCGGAGTTCCCCTTCCTTCCCACCAGCTGGGCTGCGAGCGCGGTCAGGGAGCTTACCACCTCCGGTTTCGGCGGGATCTACTGGCGGAACATGGGGTACCTTGTCGCGGCCGCTTTGGTTCTGGGTCTTCTTTTCTATCTGGTTTTCCGCCTTTTCTATTTTACCAGCCTCGCCTCTGTGGATGAGGGCCGGGTCCGGAGGGTGAAAAAGGAGCCCTCCCTGGCCGAAAGGGTGTCCGGTCATCTCGATCCGGTGGTGGGGTCCTATTTCTTCAAGGATTTTCTCCTTTTTTTCAGGGATCCTTCGCGATGGACACAACTTTTCCTTCTTGGGGCCCTCGTTGTCCTTTACATTTACAATGCCTTCAGCTTCCCCCTGGAGGGGTTCTTCTACAGGAACCTTATCGCCTTCATGAATCTGGCCATAAGCGGATTTGTCCTCTCCGCCCTGTGCGTCCGGTTCGTTTTTCCCGCAGTCAGCCTGGAAGGGCTATCCCTCTGGATCACCCTTTCCTCGCCGGTCCCGATGAGGAAGTTTTTCCTCGCGAAATATCTTTTTGCCGCGCTACCCCTGAGCGGAATCTCGCTGCTCCTTTCGGTGGGGACCAATCTCATCATCGGCGTCAGGGGCCCCATGATGGTCATTTTCACGGCGGCCTCCCTGGTTATGGCCTTGACGCTCACGGGCCTTAGCCTGGGGATGGGGGCGATCTACCCCAGGTTTAATTTCGAGAACGAGGGACAGATATCGGCCTCTCCCGGGGGGGTGGCTTCCATGATCCTGAGCCTGGGGTATATCGGGCTCATGGTGGTTTTCCTTGCCGCTCCGGTTTACCGGTTTTTCGCCCATCGCTTCGGGATGTCCGGCCTCGCGGGGGGAAGCGCTCTCCTGGGCCTGGCCGGAGGGGGCCTCCTTTCACTGGTTTTCGGGGTCATCCCCGTCATGGCCGGCCTGAAAAGGCTCGGGAGCGGCGTTCCCGCCTCCCGAAGCAGCCGAAGTTGAAAATGGGGGTAAGGCTTTACAGGGTTACGAAAAGTCCAGTGCCAGACGCAACGCTTCCCGGAAAGGGAAAAGCGTCGTTTTTCCTTTCCTCACAAATCCTGTTGATTATCGTTGCCCGGGTTTAGTCGCCGGGTACCCGTCGCCGGAGAGACTGTTTCCATGCTTATTGAAAAATTAATCACCCGCGCAGCGAAAAAACAGAATTCCGCCAACCTGCGATTTATCCCCGGGACATCCCTCAAGGTTCCTCCCCCGAAAGACGATACAGGGAGGCTTCTTTACATGCATGTGCCGTTCTGCGAGGAATTGTGCCCTTATTGCTCCTTCAACAGGATTGTCTTCCAGGAGGAACTGGCAAGGCCTTACTTCAAGGCCCTCCGCAAGGAGATCCGGCAATACGCGGAACTCGGTTATGATTTCCAGGCTGTTTACGTCGGGGGAGGGACCCCCACCGTCCTCCCCGATGAGCTGGGGCAGTGCCTTTCCCTGGCCCGGGAATTATTCAATGTTAAAGAGGTTTCCGTGGAGACCAACCCCAACCACCTGACCCCGGAGAACCTGGATCGTCTGGTGGACATGGGGATCGACCGGCTTTCCGTCGGCGTCCAGACCTTTGACGACGCCCTGCTCCGGGAGGTCCAGCGCTATCACAAGTATGGAAGCGGGGAGGAGATCGTCCGCAGGCTTACCCTTGCCCAGGGCCGGTTCCGGACCCTTAACGCCGATATGATGTTCAATTTCCCCACCCAGACCATGGAGGTCCTGGAGAGGGATCTGGAGACCATCCTGAAGCTGGGTGTAGACCAGGTGACCTATTATCCCCTCATGATATCCAACTCCACAAGGGAACTGATGAAGAGGAAGATGGGGGACGTCAGCTACCGGCAGGAAAAGGATTTCTACAGCCGGATCACGGGGATGCTTTTGCCCCGATACCGGCCGGCCACCGCGTGGTGCTTCTCCAGGGACAGCGGGCTCATCGATGAGTACGTTGTGAACTACGAGGAGTATGCGGGGCTGGGAAGCGGCTCCATCGGCTACCTCGGAGGGAGCGCCTATGCCAATACCTTTGATGTGGCGGATTACATCAGGAAGATGGGCACAGGTTCGTTCCCCGTTGCGGCCAGAAAGGATTTTTCCTTAAGGGAACAGCTTCGTTACGATTTGATCATGAAGCTTTTCGGTTTGAGCCTCGACCTGGACCTTCTGGACCGGAAGTTCGGGGTCAACAGCCTGAAATATCTCTGGCCCGAGATTTCCTTCTTCACCATGGTCGGGGGGCTGCGCAATGAGGACCGGGTCCTGAGGCTGACGCCAAAGGGGCAGTACTACTGGGTGATCATGATGCGCGAGTTCTTCATCGGGGTGAACAATTTCAGGGATTACTGCCGGGAAGAGGCCACAGGAGCCGACAGGGATGCGCATCTTGTGACAGGACCTTCGGCCTGACCTGACACGTCGAGTTTCCCGAAACGCCCCTTTTTTGTGGAGGTATTCTTATGGAGCATGGCGAACTGGAAATGATTTTTCATCGTCACGGATGCGAGGATTTTGCCTGGATCAAGGCATCCGAAATCGAAACGGCCCAGTGGGTGCGAATGAAGTGCGCCTACGGCTGCCGTTCCTACGGAAAAAAAGCGGACTGCCCTCCCAACGCGCCCTCTTTCGAAGAGTGCGTGCGGTTTTTCTCGGAATACGATCATTGCGTCCTGTTCCACTTTCAGACACTGGTCGAAGACCCTGGTAAGCGGGGCGTTTACACAAAGGAGGTCAACGCAAGGCTTCTGAAAATTGAAAGGGAGGTGTTCCTGGCCGGCCACCCGAAAGCGTTTCTTTTCTACATGGACGAGTGCCGCCTGTGCGCGGAGTGCGGCGGGACCCCTTTAAAATGCCTGCACCCTGGCATGGCACGCCCATCGCCGGAATCATTCTGCGTGGATGTCTTTTCCACAGTGAGGAAACATGGATACCCCATCGAGGTTTTGAAGGATTATCGGCAGGAGATGCACCGGTACGCCCTTCTCATGGTGGAATAGGGATAACATCGGAAGGAAGAAGGAGGAAGGAGAACCGTATCAGGGAAAAAATTTTGAAATCATGCACCTGGAATTAGATATTAAAGTTTTTACTTAAGATATAACCTTGAACGACAAGCAATAAACAATAAACATTAAGCAATAAGCCCCAGGGTCGGCTTAATCCTCCTCCTGCAGCCGCCGGCTCTCGGCCATGATCATCTCATAGATCCTGACCAGCTGCTCCGTGTCCATGGGCCCCCGGGGACCATGGGCCAGCTTGTCGCGTATCCTTCCCTCCCGCGCCGGATCCAGGATGGGGAGGCCCAGGTCCTTTTTCACGCGACCGATTTCACTGGCCAGGGTCGCTCTCTCCTGGAGGAGGGCGATTATTCTCCTGTCCACGGCATCGATGGCGTTCCGGATGTTTGCAATGCGCTGGTCCTGTTTTTCCGTCATGGGTCTCGTGTCCCTGGCTATTCGACCATGGCCCGGTTGATGACCGTATCCCGAAGGTACTCATCCTTCGGCTGCCTGTAGTCGAGGGTGTAATGAAGGCCGCGGCTTTCCTTCCTTCGCATGGCGCATCGGACGATCAGCTCCGCCACGGTGACTAGGTCTCTCAGATCGATGAGGTCCCGTGTGATCCGGAAATTCCAGTAATACTCATCCACCTCCCTTTTCAGAAGGTCGATCCGGTGAAGGGCCCTT